>JAKABE010000077.1 GCA_021801945.1 Acidobacteriota bacterium | reverse complement strand
GCCCTGCGCGCCCCATCTGCCCATCATCAATTGGTATGCGCGCTTCCTCAACGGCCCCCAGGTCAAGCCGCTCACCGCTCTCGAAAAGGCCCACCTCGCCGCCCGCAACCTCATCGACCCCTTTAACCTGCTCACCATCTTCGGCGAGGCCGCCATCTCGGTGGCTGATAATTCCCACTCGCCTTACGGGCCCGGCTTTCCCGGTTACGGCCGCTACTCCGGCGTCAGCTTTACCCAGGACATGACCGGCGAGTTCTTCGGCACCTTTCTGGTTCCCGCCATCTTTCACCAGGACCCGCACTACCACCGCATGCCGCACGCCTCCATCCGCCGCCGCGCCATTCACGCCATTCTTCAGGTGGTTTGGACCGAGGGCGACAACGGCAAGCCCATGGTCAACTACGCCGACGTGGTGGGCTTCGCCTGCGACGAAGAGATGAACGACCTCTACGTTCCCGGCCTCCGGACCAATGTGCCGGCAACCGCCGCCCGCTACGCCACTGACGTCGCCACGGCCCCCATCGACAACTTCATCACCGAGTTCCTGCCCGACATCGCCCGCCATATCCATATCCACGTCGTCCTCGTCCAGCGCATCATCAACCAGATCGCCACGACCAACTCCTACAACCCGTCCAGCCCTTAGCCGGCCGGGGCGTCGGCCGGTTTTGAAGGGGCACGGCGAGGCGCCCTTTGGGTCCCGGGCCTTAACTCGCGCTTTTTCTTTGCTTCTCCAGCCTCGCACCATTCCCATTCGCCGCCCCCAAATCCCCGTTCGCGCAACCATTCCACCGCTCGCTGCGCCGGTCTTGGGCTTGCCGCCTGGGGGCACTAAGCTTGCAATGAGCTTTTGTGCCCGGCTTGACCTGCGCTCAACGCCGCAAAGACACCCCGCCGGGTCACCAACCAAAGTTGGTTAATCTTTCACTTTTCAAGGAGATGGCGCCATGTCGAAGACCACTAAATATGTTGAGAAGGCCGCTGTTTATGCGGCCAAGGGAGCCTGGCTCGTCTACGAGCGCCTGAACCGCATCAGCCCCAATCCCTCTTTCACCCCCAAGTGGAGTGACAAGCCGCTGCTCAAGAGCTGGCAGAAGGAGAAACCGCCCCTCGGCTGGCCCCGCACCACGGACTCGCTCTGTCCCAAGTGTGTTCCCGAAATTCGCAAGCAGATTCTCGACGGCAAACTGCCTCACGAGATCCTGCTCAACGAGAAAGTAGGCGAGATCAAGGCCCAGATCATCGAGCGCGACGGCAAGATCCTCATGGTCAAGGACTGCCCCAAGCACGGCCACTTCGAGGACGTGATGTCCATCGATCCGGCCTTCTTCAAGCACCTGGAAGAGAGCTTCCCCGGCCGCGACATCCGCGCCCACGGCACAGCTTCCGACAAGCTCCACAACCACGGTACATCCACCGTCACCCACGGCCGCGGCTCGGTTCTCACCATCGACCTCACCAACCGCTGCAACATGATGTGCGATCCCTGCTTCATGGACGCCAACCAGGTTGGCTTTGTCCACGAGCTCACCTGGGACGAGATCAAGACGATGCTCGACAACGCCGCGCAGATGAAGCCCAGACGCCAGATGAGCGTGCAGTTCTCCGGCGGCGAGCCCACGCTTTCGCCCTACTTCCTTGACGCCGTCGCCTACTCGCGCAAGGTGGGCTACAACTCGGTTCAAGCCGCATCGAACGGCATCGAGTTCGCCAAGAGCAAGGAGCTCTGCCGCGCCGCCGCCGAGGCCGGCCTGCGCTACGTGTACCTCCAGTTCGACGGCATCGGCAACGCCGCCAACAGCCACCGCAAGGTCGGCAATCTCTTTGACGTCAAGCTACAGGCCATCAACAACCTCCACGAAGCGGGCGTCGAAATCGTGCCCGTCACCACCATCGTCAACGGCATCAACAATGAGCAGGTGGGCCGCATCATCCAGTTCGCCCTCGACAATCCCAAGACGATCAGCTTCCTCAGCTTCCAGCCCGTCAGCTTCACCGGCCGCGACGAGGACATCACCGACGAGCGCCGCCAGGCCCAGCGCTACACCCTCTCGCACATGGCCCACGACATCAAGAACCAGTGCGGCTTCGGCGAGCCTGAGCGCGACTGGTTTCCCATCAGCTTTATGAGCACCTTCTCCGACTGGGCCGACCTCGTGCACGGGCCCGCCGCCGAGTGGGGCCAGCTCTCCTGCGGCTGCCACCCCAACTGCGGCATCGGCATGGCCATGATGATCGACAAAGAAACCAAGGAAGCCGCGCCCGTCACGGCCTTCCTGCACATGGACCAGGTCGCCAAGGACCTGGCCAAAGTGAACGACGCTGCCCGTGGCAAGTGGCTTTCAGTAATCGGCTTTGGTCTCTCGCTGTTGCGGAATTACGATCCCTTCCAGGCGCCTACCCACTTCAAGATCACTGACATGCTCAAGAAGATGGACAAGACCTTCAACGCCACCGGCAAGAACTACGGCAGCGTGAAGGGCGACCGCACCATGGAAGACATTCAGAAGCGCCGCCAGGACCGCTGGAACTTCCTGTTCATCGCCGGCATGTGGTTCCAGGATCTGTTCAACTACGACTTCCGCCGCACCGAGCAGTGCATCATCCCCTACGCCACGCAGGAGGGCGAGATCAGCTTCTGCGCCTACAACACCGGCATCGGCTGGCGCAACATCATCGAGAAGATGCACATGACGGCCACCCTCACCAAGTGGTACGACGAGCACGGCCGCCACGAGATCTTCGCCGGCGGGAAGAAGGTGGGCATGACCCAGGTAGGCCACGAGCTGGTCCTCAATATGGACCATGTGAATGCCGAGGCCAACCACACCCTTGACAATCTGGGCATCGCCAAGAATGCCCGCGAGGAGCGCCTCCGCGCCCGTGACAGCAAAGCCAACGAAGCCAAGCTCAAGCAGGACGCCGAGAACGCCAAGATGGCCAAGCTCTACAAGGAGCACATCCTTGGCATCAAGCCCGTCGAGGCTCTGGTCTCGCTCGACAGCATCAAGCCCGCTTCCAATAATGCCGCCATGCCCGTCAACCGCAACCAGCAGCAGGAAGAAGCCGACCTCGTCGCTGGGGATTAGCCATCCAGGCAGCCGCGCCTTCGGCGCAAAAATACCAAAGGCCGTCCGCAAGGACGGCCTTTCTGCTGGAGAAGAAGGGACTCGGCCTTAAAAGAGCATGCCGTCGCCGACACAGGAATCAATCTCTCCGAGCGACGTTTAGCAAAAGGGCACGGCTTCAGCCGGGCCGCAAAAGATCCGTTGACAGCCCTGCCTTTAGGTCCTGAGGGACGTTTTGTCCCCGCCGCATAATCAGGATCGTGCCCCGGCGATCTTGGGTCTTCGCGAAATTTCCAATCCTTGCGTGCCTGGCGGACGGCCCGGCTCAGCCGCATTGCTGAGCGATCCAAGGGGCGGGCCGCCGGCCATCACGTTACCGCATCTCGTTCTGAACGGTCAGTTCACTTCGAGCAGGGCTGCGCTCCCGGCATAGAGCTTGACTGTACGGCGAAAGGATTCCAGCCGGACGGTTCCATCTTCGCGGCCGCTGTTCGCCAATTCAACAGAGGCGAACCCGTAGAGACCGCAAGCGCTGGGCGAGAAGATCCCTAGAGCCTGTTGGGTTTGTGTTCCATTGCAGGCCGGACCTGCAAAGTGGTTCGCATAGGCCGTTGGAATCAGCTTGCCCACCACGCCTTGCTCGTGGATGGAGCCAACGACGTCGCCCTCGGAGTTCAAGAGAGTCTTGCCCACCAGGGAGTATTGGTCTCCGCCGATCTGCTGCATGAAGTAAAAATGATCCGAATCGCCAAGGCGATGGGGATAACTTGCATCGTATGCGTTCAGGTTGTCCGCAAGAGCACGCACATGGACGTTGACTGGAATCTCTCTGCCTTCAACGATGGCTCTCTCGAAGTGGATCGAAAGATACGAAGGCTCCTGTACCGCGTGCGGCGCAGGATTGAAGACAAAGGCGCGCGAACCGGTGACGCGGCCCTCCAACACGGTCCCTTTGGGGAGCAGTTCCATGACCGTCTGCATGACCTTTGCGGTGATCAGAGTGCCCGGCGCGACCTTGCCGGCCTGAATTGTCTGCGTGAACTGGACGGGAATGGCGGTTGAGGGGGGCAGAGACTGGCCAAAACAAAGACTGCCGCTCCCTAGCGCAGCGGTCATACCCAGTACACAGCCCATAGACAGGCAGCAGCGCTTCCAATGGACATAGACTCGCTTCATCTTTCACCTCCTGATGTTGGAGGCGCGATCGGTCAGCAGCCCGCTGGTTGGGCGAGGCTGCATTTCACCGAAGGCATGCAACCTCTTTACGTTAAACAGACGCTACGATCGCATAAATGTTGTGTTAAAACTTCGCTGCGCAGATGGTGGGAGGAAGCGGCCGGCCGCCCTGCCTCAAGTTGGAGTGTGAAGTGCGGGGCTGCGAGCTGGCCTGCTTTAACTTGTTTGGGTGCGAGACGCAGAACCACGTTAGCGGGACCGGGGAATAAAGGGCGAGGCTGAAATCTGTCCACGAAAGGCCCGATCCCAACGCCCTGGAATAGCATCGCCGCACTTCGGACAGTGGCCGTCCGCAGTCAAGCGGTAGTTGGTGATACGGTAAGCGTAACGCTCGACCAGCAGATCCTGGCAGCCTGGACAGCGCGTGTTCTCCAGATCGCCGACGCGGCCGGGCAGGTTGCCGGCATAGACGTAGCGCAGACCGGCCTCTTTGCCGATTCGCGCCGCCCGCACCAGCGTCTCCGGGCCGGTGTCGTCCGGATCGGTCATCCTGTAATCCTTGTGGAAGGCAGTCACGTGCCAGGGAATGTCTGCCGACACGCCGGCCAGAAACTCCGCCATGCTGCGCAGTTCCACATCGGAATCGTTGAAGTCCTTGATCACCAGCGTCACCACCTCTACCCAGAAGCCCATCGCGTGGAGGCCGCGAATGGTTTCCAGGATCGGCCCCAGGCGACCGCCAAGCTGGTGATAGTGCTGCTCGTCAAAGCACTTCAGGTCGACCTTGTAGAGATCCACCCACGGGCGCAGAAACTCAAGCGCCTGGGGCGTGCCGTTGCCGTTGGAGACAAAGCCCGTCGCCAAGCCGGCGGCCTTGGCTTCTTGGAAGATCGCCACTGCCCATTCGGCGGTAATCAGCGGCTCATTGTAAGTACTCACCAGGGCGCGGGCGCCCTGCCGCCGCGCATCGCCGACCAGCTCTTCCGGCCTAACCGCCGCCGGCCGGATTCCCGCCTCGGGATCGCGCAACGCCTGCGAGGTTACCCAGTTCTGACAGTAGGCGCAATGGAGATCGCAGCCCAACATGCCAAAGCTATAGGCCAGCGCGCCGCTATAAGCATGAAAAAAGGGCTTCTTCTCAATGGGGTCGCACTGTACGCTACCCACGTATCCCCAAGGGGCGTAGAGCGTTCCGCCGCGATTCCAGCGAACTTTACAAACACCTGCCTGGCCATCGGCAATCGGGCAGCAATGTCCGCAGGCATAGCAGCGCACCCGCTTGCGGTCCAGCTTTTCGTATAAGCCCTGCGCCGCCTCGCTGACGTGCTTTTCGAGAATCTCCTTCAGGGCCGTCATACGTACAAATACCCACTGAAGGGCACTAGGCTACCTGCCGCTGCGGACTTTGGGGCGCTGCAGCTCAGTCGCCTGAACGCGCCCTTTTGGGCCACCTCCACCCTACCACGTTTTTACCTTGGAATCACTGCTCCAGCCGGCGGGTCTGAGTAATAGCCGGCGCGGTGACTAATCTGGAATTGCCCGGGTGCGGCGCGCGGAATCGTGACCTCGATGGTATGGAAATCAACCCCCGGCGACTGGTGCTGTGGATAGTAGCCGAGCAGGTATTGCGTACGCAGATCTTCGCTCACTTTCTTGAAGGTCACATCCATGCCGCCCTGGTTCACGTAAAAATACCTGCCTCCGGTCTGCTCGGCCAGCGTGATCAGCGCGTGTTCGCCGCCGATGTCGCGGCCGGCGCTGGCTGCGATGGGCACGTCGATAAGCGAGTAGATCATCACTTCGTCGCGCAAGGCCGCTTCTAAGGCCTCCGGATAGGTCGCGCTATCCGCGATGTCGTCGCCGTCGGAGATCACCAGCAGCACTTTGCGTCCCTGCTTCGATCCGAGGCTCGCGGAACCCGTGCGGATGGCCTCGTACAGCTCAGTCCCTCCGCCCCCGTGCAAATCGCTCAGCCCGCGGTTGATCATCTTCAAGTTATTGGTGAAGGGCGTCAACTGGTGCACGAAGGTCGCAAACCGGTAGACGCTCATCTGGTCTTGCGGGCGCAGTATGTCGTGCGCAAAACGGCGCGCGGCAGCAGCCTCAGAGCGCATATCCTTGTACACGCTGCCGCTGGTGTCGATGGCCAGAACTAGATTCAGCGGCAGCTCCGACTGCTTCTCAAAGATCGCGATCTTCTGCGGCCGCCCATCCTCGAAGAGGGCGAAATCGTTGCGCGTCAGCCCGCCCACGATGGCGCCGTTCTTGTCCGTTACATTCACAAAGACGTTGACCAGTTTCACGTTCAAGCGCAGGGTGGTTGGCTGCGCGGAGCCGATCAACGGCGCCAGCGCGAGGAGCGCGGGGCAGAGGCATTGCTGAAGGACGGTCAGCCATCCCTGCGCCGCCAACACACGGCAGGACCGCTCACTCTTCATGGCGGGCCTCTATGGTGTCCACCGCCAGTGCGGGGGGAAACGGCTCGCCCGGCGCCCACACTGCACCGTCCACAAAGGTCTCCTTCTTCCAGATGGGCACGGTCTGCTTGAGTGTGTCGATCAGCCAGCGGCAAGCCTCGAAGGCCTGCGCCCGGTGCGCCGAAGCCACCACAATGAGTACGCTGGTTTCGCCGATCTGCAACCGGCCCAGGCGGTGCACCACGGTTACCTGGCGCACGCCGAAGCGCTCCCGCGCCTGACGCCCAAGCTCCCGCATCTGGCGGAGGGCCATCTCTTCATAGGCCTCGTAGTCCAGGTAGAGCGTAAGCCGGCCGCGCGAGTGGTTGCGCACGATGCCGTCAAAGACTACGACTGCGCCATCCTCGCCGCGCTTGGCCTCGGCCACCAGCTTTCCAGCGTCGATCGTCTCGCACGTGAGCGCCACGGTAACATGCTCCGGACCACTGTTGTTGTCCAAAGAGTCGGCTGGCTGCGCGGCGCAGCCGCCAGAGACAGGCGGCAGCAAACCCACCTCGTCGCCGTCGCGCAATACTCGTTCGGCCGAGGCAAACTCGGCGTTGACGCCTACCGCGATGCCCTGCAGGCTGGCTGCGGGCAAGGTGGCGCTCAGGCGCTCCAGCAACTCCCCGACCGTGGCGCCCGCCGGCAACTCGACCATCGCGTCTGCCGGGCCGAGCCATTCTTTCAATATGCCGAATGGAATTACGCGCACCTTCATATCCACTGCAAGAAGAATACTGCCTGCCGGTTAGACGCGGCGGGCAACCACTCCGGGGGAAGGTTCTGTGCGCTTTCGGTCCGGCAGCGCCGCCTGCGGCCCTGCCCGCCTCACCACAGCAGTTTCACGGCAAACTGGATCTGGCGTGAAGTGGTCGCGGTGCTGGTGATCACGCCTGCCGTGGGCGACCCTCCGGAGGGAGTAAACACGATCAGGTTGGGCGTGTTGAAGTTCGTGTGATTCAAAATATTGAAAAACTCTGCGCGGAACTGGAGATCGAGACCCTCATGAATGGCCGTGTCCTTGAGCATGGAAAAGTCCCACTCCGCCGCGCCCGGCCCAGTCAAGCTGTCCCGGCTGAGGTTACCGTAGAATCCGCTCCCGGGAGGCGGGGCGAGGAACGCTTGCGGGTTGAACCACTCGCCCGGTTTCTTAACCAGCACCGAACCTCTGAAATCGGGATTGGCGAACAAGCGCACCGGGTTCTTGGTGTCCCCGTTGTTCGACGGGTTATAGCTGAGCTGGGGCGTAAACGGGAAGCCGGACTGCAAGGTGACAATGGAGGTCGCCGTCCAGCCGCTGACCATGGCATCAGGAAAGCCGGTCAACCGGTTCAGGTAGCGCCGCTGTTTCCCGAACGGCAGCTCGTAAACGCCATCGAGCGTGGCTGCATTTCTTACGTCGTAGGTCGCTGGACCCCAGTCCGCTTTCACGTCGAAGGGATTCTCGACCAGCCCCGGCGCATTGCCTGCTGCGGTTCCATTCAGCGAATCGCCGTCGTCGAGCGCCTTGGACCAGGTATAAACCGCGCGCATCAGCAAGCCCTTGCTCATGCGGTGGTTGGCGTCCACCTGGAGCGCATTGTAGGAGCTGGTTCCCACCGAAAACCACGCCCACGCGGGGCCTAGCGCCGGATTGGCCAGCGGCGTTCCCGGAGCGACGTAATAGGTGCCCGCCGGGACAGGCTTGCCTGCCAGCGGCGCGGGGAAATTCGCCGGATAAATTGCCGGGCAAGAAGCACCCGGGCAGACGGTCGGGGTGGGCTCGTTGTCATCCAAACTGACAAGCTCGTGGTATCCGTACGAGCCCACGTAGCCCAACGTCAAGACCGTATTGGGTGTGAGCTCCTGTTCAATGTGCATTGAGTAGGAGACGAGCGTGGGAGTGCTCATGTCGGGTTGTACGCCGCCAGGCGCGACTCTGGCGTTGGCCGGAGGCGAGACTGACAGCGGCAGGCTGGAGACGGGAAGGTTGGCGATGCTATAGGACGGGTTGAAGGGCGCATTCTGGTCCATGCGGTAGCCGAGCGCGTCCTGCAAGTCGTTGTACATGCCGAAGCCCGCATGCACGACGGTCTTCCCGCTCGCCGGGCTCCATGCCAGTCCGAAGCGCGGCTGGGGCAGGAATTTGGCGTTATTCACTGTGAACGCCGAGCGCCCAATGCGCGGCTGCGTCTGGATGATTCCGTTGCTGAAGACGAAGTTTGCCGCCCGCCCGTGCGCCTCGTTCCATCCCGTGGTGAAGGCCGCGCGGAAGCCGAATGTCAATGTCAGTTTGGGCGTAGCGCGATAGGTGTCTTGCGCGTACCAGGCGCCCATGAGCGAGCGCCAGTTCATTTCCGTGGGCGCCGGATCGTAGAGAAACGTGCCCACTGTGCCCTCCAGGAATTGCTGGAGTCCTGTGAAGGTCGTTTGCCCGAATTGCGTCAGGGCCAGATCCTCGTTGGAGCCGAGGGGCTGCAGCCACACTCCCATGTTCAGGTTATGCAGCCCCTGCGTCAGGATCAAATGATCCTCATAGGTGTAAAGGTTCCGCGCGATGTGCAGATCGCTGCCGATATTGCTGCCCGCGAGGCTCACCTGTGCGGATGGATTCGCGGCGGCGCTGCCTCCCACCACCACCGCGCCTACGGGCTTGTTCCCCACAAAGCCCGGAACCCCGGCTGCCGGCGTGCCCGGCGTGGGCTCGCCGGTATAGAAGTAGGCGGCACGAGAGAAGCCGATGGTCGCCGTATTAAGCAGCGTGGGAGAAATGACGTGCGTCTCCCGCAGGCTCAGCACCTGCTCGCGCAGATTCTCGAGGTCGGTGCTGTAGAGATTGGCGGCGGTGGGCGTCACGTCCGCGCTGTTGTCAATGGTGTACACACCGGTGAAGGTGTTGGCACTGGAAAACACGCGGTCCAGGCGCGTCGTGCCAAAGTCGTCGCGGATGGTCTGCAGCGGGCTGTTGAAGGCCTCCGCGATACCGCCAAAGTCGGGCGCGCCGGGGCTTTGCACGGGCCACAGGTTGAACAGCGGCGCCACCCCCGGCCCGACGCCGACGTCCACCAATCCCGACGTAGGGCACGGATTCGGCGCGGGGCTTACCAGTTTGCAGGGCAGGTAGCCCTTGCGCGCCTCACTATCCGGAACCAAAGCCACGCCGGTCTGATGCAGGTGTTGCTCGAACCCTTCGAAGTTGCCGAACAGAAATGTTCTGTTTCTCTGGATGGGCCCGCCGAGCGAGGCTCCGGACTGGTTGCGCTGAAACGGCGGCGCGGCACCCCGGTCGAAGTAGTTGCGCGCGTCGAAGGCGGAGTTGCGCACAAACTCGTACAACGAGCCGTGCAACTCGTTAGTGCCGCCCCTGGTGACAATCAGCACTTGCGCTCCCGGACGCTTGCCGTATTCGGCGCCATAGCCATCGCGCAGCACATTGAACTCCTGCACCGCATCAACGCCCAGTAACTGGCCGCTTGTGCCTCCCGGCTGCATGTTGTTTTCCGCTGCTCCGGTGAACTCCACGCCGTTGAGCAGAAACAGATTCTGTTGCGGGCGATTGCCGGAGACGGCAAAATCGTTGCCCACCGTGGAGTTGGAAACCCCGATTCCACCCACCTTTTGTGAAGTGAAGTTCACAATCCCAGGATTCAGCGTGAGCAACTCGTCGTAGCTGCGCCCATTAAGCGGCAGGTCGCTTACCTGCTGCTCGTCTACCAGACCCGAGATGTCGGCGGTGGTCAGATTCACAGCGGCCGCATTGGCGTTTACTGTCACCTGCTGCCTCACGCTGCCCACGGTGAGGCGCACATTGGCCGCAGCCTCCTGGCCCACGGAAAGCTGAATTCCGGCGCGAATCGCTTCGGTAAATCCTTCTTTCTTGACCACGATTCTGTAACTGCCAGCGGGCAAATCGAGAATCTGATAGCGGCCGTCGCGGCTGCTGGCCGTGGCGCGCCGTGCCCCGGTGTTCACGTCTTC
>JAKABE010000076.1 GCA_021801945.1 Acidobacteriota bacterium | reverse complement strand
TATCGGGGGGGGGCCTCAGATGGTTATCGGACAGTACACACCGGCAATGTGCCCGAACAAAGTCAACGGTCGCCGGCTCACCGCCTCAAGTGCGATTGCCCTGGATCTCCCGACTGCATTTGCCTGCGACTGTTGTAGCTCCTTTGGGAGAATGCTAACCTTCTTTCCCAGGGATAAGCAGTAAAGATATGCAACCGGAAACCCATCCCTCGCCGGAGAAGGAAACGCAGGAGCTGCGCGCCGCACGTTTTGCCATGCGCGTGTCGCTCGCCTTCGGCTTCACCATGCTGGCCGGCAAGCTGGCCGCCTACTTTATGACCCATTCGGCCGCCGTTTTCTCCGATGCGGCTGAATCGGTGATCCATGTGATTGCCGTGGGATTCGCCAGCTTCAGTCTCCGTCTCAGCGTGCGGCCGGCTTCCCATCACTTCCTCTACGGCTACGAACGGATCACCTTCTTTTCCGCCGGATTTGAAGGCGCATTGATTGTGGTGGCCGCCATCGCCATCCTTGTCCAGTCGATCAGGGCGTGGATCAGCGGGCTCAAGCTCGAACACTTGGGCGCGGGCGTGGCGCTGATCCTGGCGGCGGGAATCCTGAACGCCGGCCTCGGCTACTATCTCATCCGCACCGGCCGCCGCACGCATTCGCTGATCCTGGAAGCCGACGGCAAGCATGTGTTGACCGACAGTTGGACCAGCTTCGGTGTGGTGGGTGGGCTGGTCCTGGTACTGCTGACGCACTGGAAGCCCTTCGACCCGCTGGTAGCCATCGCCGTCGCCATCAACATCCTGTGGTCGGGAGGCCGGCTGGTGTGGCGCTCCGCGGCCGGACTGCTGGACTATTCCGACCCCGAAGCCGGCCGCAAGATCCGCGCCCGCCTGGATACCATCTGTGCGGAGTTGAACATCCAGTACCATGGCGTGCGTTTTCGCACCACCGGCTACCGCCAGATCATTGAAGTGCACCTGCTCTTCCCGCGATTGATGGCAGTGAGCGAAGCGCACGCGCTGGCAACAAGTGTGGAAGAGCGTTTGTCTTCCGAGCTGGGAATGCCGGCGGAAGTTGTGACCCACCTGGAGGCGCTCGAAGATCACGCCGAAGTCCATCCCCGCGCACATTACACGGGAAAGCCGGAGTAGGCTCGCGGCGAGTCCGCTGGTGTCCTCAGCGCCGACTAGGATTGTGCGGCGCGCTCCAGCGCAGCGAGGTCGATCTTCTCAGCTCGCTTAGTTTGCTCGAGTTCTTGAAGAGGCCGCAATAAAACTCAACGGCCTCTTCGGCGTTCGCGTCGAACCAGAGAAAGGGCGTGATGCGGGGAGAATGCGACAGAGCACTCATGCAGACCTCCTAAATTGCAGTTACCGGACGGCGCCGTAGCAGCCGCGCAGAGCTGAACAAGCCTCCGGTGCAGATTACATAGCATTTTTAGGTTGCAAAATGCAAGTTAATTGCGTACTATGCTTCCGTGGCCTCGAAATCCAACAAGGAACGCCGTTCCGGTTGTCCGGTGAGCATCTCGCTGGAGCTGCTCGGTGACCGTTGGTCGCTGCTCATCGTACGCGACATGATGGTGCGCGGCTACCGCACTTTCCGCCAATTCCAGCGCTCCGGCGAAGGCATCGCCAGCAACATTCTGGCCGACCGGCTGCACAAGCTGGAGGCCGCGAGCATCGTGGCTCCCGAGCCCGTGGCGGAGGATGGGCGCAGCACTCACTACCGGCTGACTGAGAAGGGCATTGCGCTGGCGCCGGTGCTGCTGGAACTGCTCATCTGGGGCGCGCACCACGAGCAGACGGATGCCCCATGCGAGACGATCCGGCACATGGAGGAGGACCGCGCCGCAGTGCTGGCCGAGACCTATCGCCGCTGGAAGGAGCGCGATCCGACGCCCATTCTTCCACCGTTCCAGAAACCATTTGCACCGGCTGGTTCTCGACGCGGAAAGCAAGCGGACAAATCGAGGCATCATCTCTAATCCCCGAAAGGAAAATCGAAGCGATGAAGCTGCACACGTATCTGAACTTCCCCGGCACGTGCGAGGAGGCCCTGGCGTATTACGAGAGGCATCTGGGCGCCAAAATCCTATACAAGTCAACGTTTGCGCAGATGGCCCAGAACGGCCAGCCCCAAAACCTGCCGCCTGGCCTGAAACGCGACGGCATCCTGCACGCGCGGTTCATGGTGGGCGAAACCGTGGTGATGGCCAGCGATGGACCACCGGAGCGCGTGCAGCCCATGCGCAGCGCCTATCTCTCGCTGAGTGTGGACTCGAACGAGGAGGCGGAGCGCATCTACAAGGCGCTGAACGAAGGCGGCGAGGTGTTCATGCCGATGGGCGAGATGTTTTTTGCTCATCGCTTCGGCCAGTTCCGCGATAAGTTCGGCATCAATTGGATGGTGATCCATGAGAAGCCGATGGGGCCGGCAGCGTGAAGAGGCGGCTTGGGTGCACGAAGGGAATCACTCCCGCCCTCAGTGATCGGTGTATTCCCAATAGGAATCGGTCAGCTCGGCGCCAAGTTCGTTGGCTATACGGCTGGCAGCGCGCTCCACTTCCTCGATGAGGCCATGCAGGTAGTCGCGGGAGCGGGAGATAGCCGCCACGCCCAGGGTGGCCGACTGCCAGGTTACCGCCTCGTCCAGCTCGGCCACGGAGACGTTGAAGCCCTGGCGCAACTGGTCTTTGAGAGAGCGCACCACCTGCCGCCGGTCCTTGAGCGACTGGGCGTGCTCGATGCGAATCTCGAGAGTCAGTTGAGCGACGGGCATGGCGCGCCAGGAATTCTACCGACAGTGTAATGCCGCTCTGGCGGGCGCGGGCGACTTTTTCTTTGCCGAGCTGGCCGCAGGGGGTAGACCGGCTTCGCACGAGCGTTTGCAGTGGAAGAAACGCCCATCGGTGGCGTTCCCGCTGAAGCGGCGTCTCTTTGTTTCCCGGCGTGACGATGAGTCCCAGCGCAGCCGCGGGAGAGGGAGGGATGCTAGCCCCAAACATCCCTCCATTTGTGGCCTAATGAGCGTCAAGTCCTCTATCTAGTCGATTTATTTATCACCTATGCGAAGGGAGAAACTGTGTTACCTGAATTATGCACAATCCGAGCGTCTTCGCGTGGGCGGTGTGCGGCGTTGACCGCTTATCCTGGCTAACTCGGAGTGGTTTTTCTCCCCACATTGGCGTCCTTCTGGTAAGTCGTTGTTTCTGTCGAGCCGCAGGTGCATAGGATTCTATGCACGGCCACCATCAGCCAGTCAGCGCCGTGGCCAGCACCGATGCAAAGCCGTTGCCGGTGCGCTCGATGCCGTGCAGCCGCACCATCAAGCGATGGAAAGCGCCCTGCTCCAGATAGTGCTGGCTGTAGCTGACGCCAACGCGTCCGGCATGCCGCCAGATGCGCGCGGCCAGGAACAGAAAGCGCAGCCGCGCCGTGGCCAGCGTGGAGTCAACCGCTCTGCGAAGAAGTACATGAGTGACGAGCATTTCACCGTGGACGGCACGTTGACTCCGGTATGGGCATCGCAGAAGAGTTTTCGGCCGAAGGACGGCGGTGACGATAACGGCAACTTCCATGGCTAGAAGCGCAGCAACAAGACGCACGCTTCGACCAAAGACGCCGACGCACGGCTTTACAAGAAGAGCTACGGCAAGGAGTCGAAGTTGAGCTACCTGGGCCACGTGCTGGTGGAGAACCGCAACGGATTGATCGCCGACGCCATGGTGACCACGGCCGACGGTATGGCCGAGCGCGATGCGGCGCTGCTGATGCTCAGTGAGAAGCAGAAGCACCGCTCGCGGCGCATCACCGTGGGCGCCGACAAGGGCTACGACAGCGAGGACTTTGTGCGCACGGTGAGAGAGCTAAACGTCACGCCGCACGTGACTAAGAACGAAAACGGCCGCAGAAGCAATCTGGACCACCGAACGATACGTCATGCTGGATACGCGATCAGCCTGAGCCGGCGTTGGCTGGTCGAAAAAGGGTTCGGTTGGCTGAAGCAGACCGGTCCATTCAGACAAGTGAAGCTGCGGGGACTAGCAAAAGTGGACTGGCTGTTCGTCTTCAGTTGCGCGGTCCACAACCTGCTCCGGTTGCCAAGCCTGATGGTGCAGTGTGCCTGAAGGCAGGAAACCGGCACTTCTGAGCCGATCACCGTCCCTTGGAAATCCGCAAAATCACGGCCCGAAGCCCACTTTCGGACAAATTTGAACCGGAAAACCGTGGCGATCTCCAACAACTACGATGCGACTTCGCTATTTTCAACAAGTTCCTAGTACTGTCTCCAGCATCGCTTGCAGGCGTACAGCCGTCTCCTGCTCGTCCGAATCAATCCAACAATAAGGCATTAACGGTTTCTGCATAAGAAATGTCCCCAAGTGTTAGAAAGTCTGCCGCAGATCCTGCGACACCGGGCCGCTATGTGGCGCTTTGACCGGGATGAAAGAGCACATTGCTTAGGCAGCGATCAATCGCTTTTCAGTGGCGCCAGAGTCCCACCTCAATGGGCATTGGAATGCATGTGGAATGCGGAGCGGTACAATGCTTGCGTTGCATTCGGAGCGGATTTTCCTGACATATTAATGGATGAATGAGAGGAACCAGCAATGAGCAAGGGAAGCTTTTCAAGGCGGCGCTTTCTGAAGACGGCGGCTGGTATCGCGGCCGGCACAGGCGCGGGAGACGTATGGGCGAGTGGGAGCCAGCTTGCCCAACCGTGCGATGAGTGCGGATCGGTGTACGTACCGCCGCCCAAGCAGCAGGGCAACAACCTGAACCTGATTGTGATTGTCAGCGACACGTTTCGCCACGACAATCTGGCTTGCTACGGGCCTAGATGGCTGGACAAACTGGAGACGCCCAATTTAGACCGCTTCGCCGAGAAGGCCGTGGTCTTCAATGACGCTTACGCAGAGGGAATGCCCACGATCGTCATCCGGCGTACGCTCTACACGGGGCGGCGCGTGATTCCGTTCTACTACTTCCGCCAGCACGAGAGCGTACAACTGCCGGGCTGGCATGCGCTCTACAACGAGGATGTGACGCTGAGCGAGACGCTCCAGCAATCCGGCTACGTCAATACGCTTATCAGCAGCCTGTATCACCAATTCAAGCCCAGCAAGAACTTTCAGCGGGGGTTTGATAGCTGGAGATGGGTGCGGGGACTGGAATGGGATTCCTACGGCACCTCGCCGCACAAGTTGCTGGATGTGAGCGACCTGGTTTCGGCGGAGTACATGGCGCGCTTTCCCGGGCTGCACGCGGAGCTGAGCCAATACAAGGCCAACCGCAACATGTGGAAGCAGCATGGGGAATCGGTGACGCAGATTGTTATGCAGGAGGCCATCCGGTGGCTGAACGAAAACCATGATCAGCGGCCGTTTTATCTGCACGTGGAGTCGTTCAACTCCCACGAGCCGTGGGACCCGCCGCGGCGCTTCCTCGAGAAGTACATGCCCAATGCGAAGGACCCAAGCTTCATCGAGCCGCCATACGATACGGTTCCGCTCTCGGACGAGATCAAGGACCGGTTCCGAGCTAATTATGCCGGCTCAGTGAACGACGTGGACTACTGGGTGGGCAATCTGCTGGACACGATCGAGCAGTTTGGATTGCTCGAGAACTCGGTGGTGGTGTTCATGTCGGACCATGGCGCCATGCTGGGCGAGCACGGACAGTTCTTGAAGGGGCCGGACAAGCTGCGCGGCCAGGTGACGCATGTTCCGCTGCTGGTCCATGTTCCTGGAAGCGAGCATGCGGGGAAAAAGGTGGATGGGTTCGTGCAGATCCCGGATGTGATGCCCACGCTGCTCCATCTGCTGGGCCTGAAGCCGCCGCCGCGCGTGACCGGAGCCAACCTGTGGCCCCTGGTGACGGGAGAGACCCGCTCGATACGCGACAGCGTAGTGCAGACCTACGGCTGGGTAGGAGCGGCGCGCACGAAAGAATGGAATTACACCGAAATCTGGAAGCCCGAGGCGCATCAGGAACAATTCCATCTTTCACCGGGAGCGCCGCTCAGCACCTATAAGCCGCAACTTTACAACCTGGAAAGAGATCCCAACGAGTTGACGAACGTGGTGGATCGTTATCCGGAGATCGCGCGCCAGATGTCGGCGAAGATGAAGGAATATATCGCGTCGGGCGAAGGGATGACCTTCGGAAGCTTCAACGCCAAGCCGAGCCTGAACACAAGCGGAGGGTTGTATTCAAAGTAACGGCGTCCAGCGAGGGACAGTGAAACCGCGACCGTGTCGCCGGACATGAGGAGATAGGGAAGCATCTGAGTCCGAGGGGTCGAGCGCGCTGGTGGAAAAAGAGCAGGATGTTAGGCAGGCAGCGCCTTCGTTATCCGCCGGCCATCACCTTTGAGATACCCTTCAAGAGCATCTCCGGCGTGTAAAAGCGCATGGCCTGATCGCGCGCCCAGGCCATGGCCGGACTCTTGACGAACATATATCTGGCCAGCTCGCGGGAGTTCTTCTGCGCCAGCTCTACGCGATGACGCTGGCGTTTCTCGTAAAGATCTAAAGCATATTCGATATGTTGTGGGTCGGCACGGGAGAGCTCATCAGCCAAGGCGGCAGCCGAATCCATGGCGGCCGAGGCGCCGACGCCCGCGGTGGGCAGGAATGCCGCAGCGGCGTCGCCCAGAAGCACAGTGCGGCCGCGATGCCAGATCCGCGCGCGACAGTCAGCCAGCTTCCAGTAGAAACCGGACGCCTTGCGGTCACGGGATTGCAGCGCTTGAAGAAACGGCCCCGCGGGGAGGCGCGACTCGATCTCGGCGGCAAAGTCTTCCGGGTTGCGATGGCTCAGCACATCGTGCCGGCCGCCGAGAAACATGCCGATTCGCCCGGGAACCGGATAGATGCCGATCCCCCACCCCGCAGACCATAGTTCACGATAGGTATCGGGTTCCTGGCCGTTGAAAGCGCCCCACATCACGAAGCCACCCCAGCCGAGATCAAATTCCTCCACCTCGTGCGAGTTGAGGAGCAATTTGCGGGTGTGAGAATGAATGCCATCGGCGGCCACGATCAGGTCGAAGGTGGTCTGCGAATCATCGTGAAAGGTGGCCGTAACACCAGCAGTTTTTTCTTCGAGTTTCCGGATGGTTGAGCCAAACTCGATCGGCCCGGCAGCTCCGCGCAGAATCTCGAGCAGTGGGCCGCGTTCGATCCCCCGCCATGCGCCGAAACGCTCGACAAGCGGTGCAAGCGGGTAGCTGCGCGTGAATCTGCCATGCCGGTTGTGCAGCACGTACACGTGCATGGGCAAACTGCTATCGAGATAGGAGCGGGTAAGATCGAGTGCGTTGAGCACGCGGCCTCCCAACGGCAGGATACCCAACATATAGCCGCCGCCGGCGGTCTCGCCACGCTCGATGATGGCGGCGGATTGGCCTCGACGGCGCAAGGCGGCTCCCAGCGTGGCGCCGGCGATGCCCGCGCCCACGATCAGAATGCGCAGGCGCGCATCTGCAATTCTCTGTTCGATCCGGTCTGCGACTGTTTCGCCAAGCATATATTTCTACACCTCGCAATCTATTGCGGCAAAGACACGTCTTCGACTTCTTTTCTTTAGCGTTCGGCGCGCGGGGGAAACACAAACGGGGCCATAGCACCGGCCTGATGATGGTGCGGCGATCCGGTTGCCATTCTAATCTCCGTTGACACCCTGTCAACGGCTCATTGAATTGGGTAGAACCTCGTGATGAGATGCAGAAGAGAAGCAATGTCATTCGGCAAATCCGCCCCGGCGGGGCGAATTCGCGGCGCTACAATGCTAAGGTACCTGAGTATACGCAGATTGCTACGGCAGTTTCATTTTTACTTTCTCTAGAAGCCGTAGGGCAAAGCGGTTCTTCCCGATTGCAATGGGCCACCTTGCACACTGCCATCACGGCAGTGCGAGATGTGAAATGCTCAGGAGCGGAGTGGGTAAATGCCCGAAACAATCGATTGGCCGACACGCGGGGGTGGTGGGTCGCGGCGCTGGGGCTTATTTGCCGTTGCTGCCATCGTTATTCTTGTTGTCTTCGGTGGACGAACCGCGATCTCCTACTGGGTAGACCTGCTGTGGTTCCGGTCCCTGGGCTATGCGCAGGTGTTCTGGACGACGCTGCGGCTGGAGTGGGCAGTCTTTCTGATCTTCGCAGCGGTCACCTTTGCGGTTGTGTATGCGGCGTTTCACGCGCTCAAGCGGGCCCATGACCGTGACCTGCCGGACACACACACGATCTTCATTGGCGGGCAGCCCGTCGAGCTGCCGGTGGCGAAGGTATTGCGCTTCGCGTCCATCGGCATTTCGCTGGTAGTGGCGCTGGCCACGGGCGCGGCGATGGAGGCGCAATGGACCACGCTGGCGCTGTTCCTGTACGCGCCTCACGCCAGCACTGGAATCCTCGACCCCATCTTCGGGCGGCCGCTCGACTTCTACCTGTTCACGCTGCCCGCGTGGCAGATGGTGGGCGGATGGCTGCTGACGCTGGGAGTGCTGGTGACCATTCTCGCCGGGCTGTTTCTGCTGGTGGCGGGAGGGGCGAATGCACTGCGTGGAACTTCCGCAAGGTATGCTCCTTTACCGTGGCGCGGGGTTTCCATTGCGGTTGGATTCCTGCTGCTCACCATTGCGTTCCAGGTTTACATCTCTCGCTTCGGACTGCTGATGCAACAGCACACGATCTTCTCCGGCGTGGACTACACCGACGCGCACATCAGGGTCACGGGGCTCTTGTTCGTAGCGGCGGCGCTGGTGATCGGAGCGGGGATCGCCATCGCTGGCGGAGTGAGAGAACCACGCGGGCGCTGGGTGGCGGCGGCCATCGCTCCGGGGGTGGCATGTTATATGGTGGTGGGCATCGCCGGATGGTACGTGAGCACCTTTATCGTGAAGCCCAACCAACTGAACCGGGAACGGCCTTACATATCACACAACATCGGGATGACACGCCGCGCCTATGGCTTGGACAAATTCTCGCAGTTTGAATTTCCCGCCGAGACCAACACCAACGCCATCGATCCCAACAACGACAAGGCGACGCTTGACAATATCCGGCTATGGGACGTGCAGGCGCTCCAAGATACGCTGCGCCAGGTGCAGGAGATCCGCACCTACTACGACTTTCCGGGCATCGACATCGACCGCTACATGATCAACGGCAACCTGACCGAGGTGATGCTGGCGGTACGCGAGCTGGACCAGAACAAACTGCCCGCCAGCAGCAGCAACTGGATCAACGACAAGCTGATCTACACACACGGCTACGGCGTGACGATGAATAACGTGAACGGCTTCACGCCGGAGGGCCTACCGGAGCTGCTGCTGAGCAACATGCCTGTACAGAGCACCGTGCCCGGGCTGAAGGTGACGCGGCCCGAGATTTACTTCGGCGAGATGACCAACACCGACGTGTATGTCAAGACGGGCCAGCGGGAGTTCAATTACCCGCAGGGCGAGACGAACGATTACAACACATACCAAGGGACGGGAGGCATCGTGATGGGTGGCTTTTTGCGCCGCTCACTAATTGCCTTCGACCGCGGCGACACCACTAAGGTGCCGTTCAGCGACGATATTACCGCGCGAAGCCGGCTGCTGATGCGGCGCAACGTGAGCGCGCGGGTGGCCGCGCTAGCGCCGTTCCTGACCTTCGACAGCGACCCTTACATCGTCGTGGGCGATGACGGGCAGCTTTACTGGATTATCGACGCCTTCACCTCATCCAACACCTATCCTTACTCGGCCGAGGAGAACCTGGGCGACCAGACGATCAACTACATCCGCAACAGCGTGAAGGTGGTGGTCGACGCCTACAACGGGACGGTTACCTTCTATGTCTTTGACAAGGAGGATCCCATCATCTCCGCATGGCGCGACCTCTTTCCGGGGATGTTCAAGGATGCATCGGCGATGCCGGCCTGGCTGCGCAAGCACGTGCGCTATCCGAAGCCGCTGCTCAGCGTGCAGGCGCAGGTTTACGGGCTTTACCACATGATCGATCCCGAAGTGTTCTATAACCGCGAAGACCAATGGACGGTGGCCACGGAGACCGGAATGGGCGAGGGCGGCGATCAAGCTCCACAGACGATGGAGCCGAATTTTGTGCTCATGAAGCTGCCGGGAGACACGAAGCTGGAGTTCGTGGAGATTCTGCCCTTCACGCCGCTCAACCGCAACAACATGATCGGATGGATTGCGGCGCGCTGCGACGGGAAGAACTACGGCACCGCCATTGTCTACGACTTTCCTAAGACCAGGCTGGTGGACGGGCCGCAGCAGGTGGAGGCGCGCATCGACCAGAACGCCCAGATCTCAGGGCAGCTTACGCTGTGGAACCAGCAAGGCTCGCATGTGCTTCGCGGCAACCTGCTGGTGATTCCGCTGGGCAAGACGCTGCTCTACGCGGAACCGATCTATCTACAGGCGGCGCAAAGCCCAATGCCGGAGCTGCGGCTGGTGGTGCTGGCGCTGCAGGACCGTTTGGCTTACGGGCCGGACTTTGGAACGGCGCTGGCCTCGCTCTTCGGCACGGCATCATCTTCGTTGACCGCGACGGCTGCTGCGCCGCAGGCCACGTCGGCGCCGGTGGCCGGGGGAACGCCGCAACCGGCGGAGAGTGTGAACGCACTCATTCAACAGGCCAGCCAGGACTTCAACGAATACCAGAGCCTGACAGCGGCCGGAAGATTGGGCGAGGCCGGGAAGAAGCTGGACGATTTGAAGGCCGTTCTCGGCAAGCTG
>JAKABE010000075.1 GCA_021801945.1 Acidobacteriota bacterium | reverse complement strand
CGGCGTCCTCCTCCTCGATCATGAAACTCATGTTGATCTCGCTCGCACCCTGCGAGATCATGCGCACGTTGATATGGCGGATGGCCGAGAAAACCTGGGCCGCTATGCCGTTCTGCCCGCGAATATCCTCGCCCACCATGCAGATCAGTGCCTTCTTGCCCTCGTACTTTACGTCCGCTAGCTTGCTCAGGTCGGCGGCGATGGCGGGAAGGTGATTGTTCGAATCTACGGTCAACGACACGCTCACTTCGCTCGTTGAAACCAGGTCCACCGGGCACTTGTGTTTATCGAAAATGGCGAAGATCTGGCTAAGGTAGCCGTGGGTCATCAACATGCGGCTGGCCACCACGTCGATAATGCTCAGCTTCTTTTTGACTGCGATGGACTTGAACGGGCTCCTGCAGTGGGGCGCCAGCGACACAATGCGCGTGCCTTCGCAGCTCGCATTGCGACTGTTCAGTACCAGCACGGGAATGTTCTTTTTGACCGCCGGCAAAATGGTGGCCGGGTGCAGCACCTTCGCCCCGAAGTACGCCAGCTCCGCCGCTTCCTCAAAGCTGATTGTCCTCACGCGCAGCGCGTCGGGGCAGACGCGTGGATCGGCGGTCATAATGCCGTCCACGTCGGTCCAGATCTCAATGGTCTCGGCTGGCAATGCACCGCCCACCAACGCCCCGGAAAAGTCGGAACCACCGCGACCCAGCGTAGTCGTCAGTCCGGCCTCGTTGGAGGCGATGAACCCGCCCATCACCGGCACTTTACCCTGGCGCATCAGCGGAAGCAGCTTCTCGGGCACGCGCTTGTCGATAATGCTGTCTTGCGGGACCGCCTTTTGAAACTGGGAGTCGGTGACGATGATCTCGCGCGCGTCCACATGCTCGGCGTTCATACCCCGCTCCCGGAAAGCCGCTGCTACCATTCGGCTGGAGATGCGCTCGCCATAGCTAACAATCAGGTCGGAGATACGCGGGGTCAGCTCCAGAATAGCCGCCAGCCCGCGCAATACGTCGTCAAGCGAGTCAAACTTCTCGTCGATCACGTCAATGAGCGCTGCGCGATCTTCGGGGTTCTTCACCAAATCAGCAGCGGTGTCCCGATGTCGCGTGCGCAGCCGTGAGCTGATGGCCAGCGCGCCGTTGCGATCGCCTTGCGAAGCCGCTGCGGCGGCGCGGAGCAACTGGTCGGTCACCTTGGCCATCGCGCTCACCACCACCACCGGGCTCTTGCCCTGCGCCAGGCGTCCTGCCACAATGGCTGCGCTGCGTCCGACGGCCGTTGCATCCTCGACCGACGTGCCACCAAACTTCATGACCACCGGATTCATGCCAGAATTCCCATCGCTCCCTGCCGGTTGCGGCAAGCCATCTCAGCCACGCACCGCAGCCACGGCAACGGGCTCCAATTTTCCCAGGCTCACCAGCAGCTCGGCGTTCAGAATTGCCGCTCCAGCCGCGCCGCGAATTGTATTGTGCGAGAGAGCGGTAAACTTCCAGTCGAGCACTCCGCAAGGCCGCAGCCGGCCCACGGTTACCGTCATTCCCTTGCCGCGATTACGGTCCAGGCGCGGTTGCGGCCGGTCATTCTGCTCTGCCCACGCAACCGGCTGCTCGGGCGCCATCGGCAACCCTTGACCAGCCAGCGGCCGGAACTCCGTCCACGCCGCCAGAATGTCCTCGCGCGTTACCTTTCTGCCCAGCTTCTGCCCCAGCTTGATGGACACGCTCTCAGTGTGGCCGTCCTCGACCGCAACCCGGTTGCAGTGCGCCGTGATGCGCGCCTTGAGCGGCGTTACGGCGTGCCCTTCAAGCCGCCCCAGCAGCTTCAGCGTCTCGGCTTCCATCTTCTCTTCTTCGCTACCGATGTAGGGAATCACGTTGCCCAGGATGTCCATTGACGGCACGCCAGGATAGCCCGCGCCTGAAACCGCCTGCATGGTGGTCGCAAAGATCTGCTCGATCCCGAAGCGCTCCTCGATGGGCTTGAGCGCCATTACCAGGCCGATGGTCGAGCAGTTCGGGTTCGTCACCATGTAGCCGCCAGTCTCACGCCGCGAGGGCTGCTCCTCGATCAGATGCAGATGCTCAGCATTGATCTCGGGAATCACCAGCGGCACGTTGGCCGCCATGCGGTAGGCGCTTGAATTCGACACCACCGCACAGCCGGCCCCCGCGAACTTGGGCTCCATCTCGCGCGCGATCGCCGCGTCCAGCGCCGCGAAGATGATCTTCGGCGCGCCCTCGGGCTCCGCCGGCGAAATGGTCATGCGCGCGATCCGCTCCGGAAGCGGAGTGTCCAGCCGCCACTTTGCTGCCTCGCCATAGGGCTTACCGCTCGAGCGGTCGCTGGCTGCCAGCCACACCACGTCAAACCACGGGTGGCTTTCCAACAGTTGAATGAATCGCTGGCCGACCATTCCGGTCGCGCCCAGGATGCCGATTTCGTACTTGTTTTGCATGGTCTTGAACATTCCAGTGTACAGGAGGAAGCGCCTCAATGCAGGGCTTTGCCGCCGCCGGTTGCGATCCGGACCCCCCTTCCATCCTTGATTGTTTCTTGAACGTTCGCCGCTTCCCATCCAGACGCAACGGCGTTGAATTGCATTTACCGGGCATTCGATCCCCCTTCGGCCGCGCCTTCCAGCTCGTTCTGCCCTGAGAACGGCCCGCTGGGGCTGAAAACGAACAAAGCAGCTCCCAGAGCAGAATGAACCTGCGCGTGTAGCGCCAAGACGGTGGACGCCGGTGGTTGTGATCGATTTGGAAGGCTACGGGCCGCGCTGTAGGGCTGCAGCCCGGCTTTCACGGCCGGCTTGAGCGGATCTCAGAAGGTCGTGGAAATATCAAACCGGAAGGTTCTGCGTGGTTCCCGGAACACGTAAGCTGCTCCATAGGCCTCGATGGCTTGGTTATAGCTGTAGGTGCCCGCGCCGCCCGGCGGGAACATGGAGCGTGTGATCAGCTCCGCAGAACAGCTCCCTTGTTTGCCACCGGCAACCACGTTGTTGCAGTAGGGAGTTTCATACAGGCGCAGGGGGTTATATGCGAAGTAGAAGCGGAAAGGCGCGTTGATGACCGGCATGATCACCCCCAGTTGGGCGCCCGTGGACATCCGGGGTATGTAGTTGGTGCCGGAAACCACGCGGATATCTTGCTGGAACCCGACCTTGTAGCCTGAAATGCCACCCTGGCATGAACCATTGTTGAAGACGGGGCAGCCATAGAGTGGGGCGAGCAGCGAGGCATAGCCTTCGGGGCTCTGCTCCAACTGCCCCCTGCTGAGAGCCATGTCCAGGCCGAAGTCGTCGAAGAGTGAGAAGGTGAAGGGACCGACGATCGGAATGCGGTACTCGAGATTGGTGGTCAGGTTAGTGTCACCACCGATGGAGGCAACACCATAGATCGGCAGCGGCACTTGGATGCACTGATTGTCCTCCGGATTGGTGGGGTCGCGGGGAACACAGGAGCCATCGGGATTGGTGAGCTGGAAGTTCACCCGCTCCGGGACATACCCATAAGGCGTTACGCTGCGGGCATCGAAGCCGCGCAAGTCGGCTTCGCCGCCCGCATAGGCGCGTTGGTTAGGCGGAGCCACATCGCCGCCCCAGCCTTCAATCCAGCTGAACTGGGCACGAATCGCCAGCACGTTGCGCCCATTCGGCGTGACCTTCAAGTAGCGTATGGGCAGGAAGCGTTCATAGGCCACAAACGGGTTAACGTAGCGGGTGTCTCCCCACGCGCCCGAGGCCTGCACCACAGCTGTGAATTCCTGGCCAGTGCGTGGGCGCAACGGGTCACTCACAGTGTTGTACATGAAGCTCAGAGAGATGTAGCTATTAATGATCCCGGCCAGCGGATTGGAGCCCTGGATTCCCGACCGGAAAGCAATGGTCTGGAAGAAGGACTGGGAGGCAGTGCTGAAGGCTTGAATCGTCGACTTGGTCCACGCATAAGTGAAGCCGACACGCTCGAAGGCGTGCCGCTTCAAGGGATAGCTGATCGAAAAGTTCATCCCTGCGGAGGCCTGATTGTAGTTCTGGGTCAGCGATTTTTGAGCCGTTGTGAGGTTGGCCGCTTCGCCCGTCGCGGTCTTAAACTGCGTGGCCGCGTTGTAATCCTGTTTGTTGTTATAGATCTGGAAGCCGAGGTTGATGGGACGGTTGTTGATATACGGCTGGTCATAACCAAACAGGAAGGTGCGTTGGATGCTCCCGATATTGCCCTGCAAACTCAGGGTCTCGCCCAAGCCCAGGAAGTTGTTGGTCTGATAGTTGAGGCCGAGGAAGGCGCCGGAAAGACCGCTTACGCCGCCGTTCAACCCGATGGAGTTCTTGCCTTTTTCCTTGACCTTGAGCAGAAGACTAACTGTACCGTTCTCCGGATCCTGGTGGGCCTCGGTATCCTGCTGCACGGTCAGGGGATTAAAGTACCCCAATTGGTTGAGGCGCAGGATGCTCAGCTTCCACAATTGGGAGTTGTAGACTTGACCTTCCTGAAGCATGAGCGCGCGGCGGATTACACGGTCGCGAGTGACAGTGTTGCCCTGGAACTCGATACGCGACACATAGAAGCGCTTGCCCTCGTCGATGTTGATGTTGAGCGAGACGGTCTTGTTCTTCTCATCAAATGATGGCATGGGGACGGCGCCGAAGTTGATAAAGCCCAGATCTCCATAGTCATTCTTCAGGTTCTGCAGACCTTTGCCGATCTCCTCGGCGTCGAACCACGCACCGTCCTTGATGGGGAAGGCGGCGCGCAGGGCCTTTAGGTTCGTGACTGCTTTGTTGCCGGTGAAGGTGATGGTGCCCAGCCGGTAGCGGTCGCCTTCCTCAATGGGCAATGTAATGTCGATCCGCTTTCCCGTGCGCGGGCGGAATGTGAACCAATTAAGCCCCTCTTGATTGTGGATAACGGTTATGGGGGAGTCGACCGCGGCATTGTAGTAGCCCTCGTCGCGGTAGGCCAGGCGCACGCGCTCGGTGTCTTCTTCGAGCTTTGACGCGTCGTATGTGCGCGGAAACAGGTTTTCGAAGAAGATCGAATAGGGAATGCCGATGGGCCGCAGGTTCTTCATGGCGCGGCGCAGCCTGTCGGAACTGATGTGCTGGTTGCCGGTGAAGTGGATTTTGCCCACCTTCACCACTGGCCCTTCCTTGACGTTGAAGTCTATCTCCACCGATGCCGGGGGAATGGTCTTAACGTCGGTCCGAACAGTCGCGAACTGGTGGCCGTGCTCGGCCTCCATCTGTTTCAAGATCGTTTCCGCCCGCTTGATCTTGGTGGGATCATACTGGCTTTCCGCAGTGAGATCGAAATTATCCTGCTTGTACCGCGCCAATATATCCGAAACCGTGATACTGCTCAGCCCCTTGTAGACGATGGTGCGGATGGTGGGTTTTTCGCGGACGTAGATGTTGAGGATGATGCCTTTGACTGTGTCTTCGCGCGTAATCTTCAAATTGTCGAAGTAGCCGGTATTCCAAAGCGAGTTGAAGTCGCGTTCGACCGCCTGCGGGTCGTAGGTGTCGCCGGCATGCGTAAAGAGGCGCGCCAGAATCGTCTCTTTGGGAATGAGGCGATTGCCGATGATGCGGATTTGATAGATCGTCTGTGGCTCCTGAGCCTGCGTTTCTTGGGCCAGCAGCCTCGGAGCCAGCGCCAAAGTTCCCAGCAAAGCCATCGCGAGCAGCACCATGATGCGCGACAGGCGCGCCTGCCGCATCGCACGGCGAAAAGAGGTGTGCGCCATGTTCACTGGGCTGGGGTCCTTCTGCGGGCACACTGGCTTGTGCGTTCCATGGTTCTGCTTCACGGGAAGAATTTGCACACCCTCGACGTTGAGAATCTGATCCCACCTAAAGGAAAGAATCATTATATTGTGCTGAGGCCACCCTGCCCAACTCGGGGCCTGGCCAAGCGGCCCGGATATTCCGTCATCACCGAAACCTTCCTGCCACGTTAAGCCGCGGTGCACCCCGTCTGTTTCCATGAATGCTGGAGCGGATTGCTGCGACGCGCAGCCGTCCCTCCCGGCATTTGGGGCACAGCCCCCAGTCTACCGGAACCAGGCGGGCTGCGACCCCTCTCGAATCCACTCTGTCTTTCGAAGCATCTTTTTTAGACGAGGGTCCGAGGTTTAGGATACCGTTTCGCATCGAGGTTTTCCGCCCATGGCAACACCCGCGCGCTCGGTCTATGCGTTTTCCGCCGCACTTCTGGACGGGCGCACGCTACGTTTCGAAGAGCTTAGAGGCCGCGCGCTCCTGATCGTGAACACGGCCAGCCGGTGCGGCTTCACCCCACAATATGCGGGACTGGAATCCCTTTATCAGACCTACAGGCAGCAGGGCTTTGAGGTCCTGGCTTTCCCGTCGAACCAGTTTGGGGGGCAGGAGCCGGGTACGGCCGCGGAGATCGCAGAATTTTGCTCCCGGAATTATGGCGTTACCTTTCCAATCTTTGCCAAGATTGATGTAAACGGTCCCGGCGCGCACCCCCTTTACCGCTTTCTCCAAGAAGAAAAACCAGGGATCTTGGGAATTTTTGGTGCGGGGAGTATTCGGTGGAATTTCACCAAGTTTCTCGTTGACCGCACGGGCGCGGTGGCGAAACGCTACGGTCCCGCCACCGCACCGAGGAAACTGGCAGGCGCCATTGAGCGCCTGCTGGACGGCCCATGACAGAAGTGGAGCAGAACAGCCGATTGGGCGGTTGAAGAGCGGGGCGGCTAGAAAAACCTGGCGCTCGCGCCGCCACTCGATCTGTTTCCGCTGCGACTTTTCAGCTTGGTGGACCATCAAAAAGATGCCGATCGTTGGTTTATCAGCGCATGGCGGGCAGCACGACTCTTCGATTAAAATTGAATCTTCAGGGAAGTTGAACCCGGCATTGGCTGTCTTTACGCCTTTCCTCAAGGATTCGATAGGCCGGTTGGAACCGGGCCAGGTTCGCTGTCTTCCGACGCTTGATCGAGCAGCCCAGCGGCAAACCGGTCACGGCGTGAGGGTCAAGACGAGTCGGGCTCAGGAGCGAGTACCAGCTTTATGATGTGGATTGTCCGGCTTGCGCTTAGGCGGCCCTATACCTTTGTCGTCTTTGCGCTCTTGATCCTGCTCCTGGGAATCGTCAGCATCGTGTCGATGCCAGTCGACATCTTTCCGAACATTAAGATCCCGGTTATCTCGATTGTATGGAACTTCAACGGGCTTTCGGCTGAGCAGATGACCGACCGCTTCACGACCGTCGTCGAACGCGGTCTGACGGTAACCGTCAGCGACATCGATCATATCGAGTCGCAGACGGTCGTGGGCCGGAGCATCATCAAGGTGTATTTCCATCCGCACGCAAACATTGGCGAGGCCTTGGCCGAGGTCGCTGCAATCAGCCAGACGATGCTGCGGGAGTTGCCGCCGGGCGCTGTGCCGCCGTTCATCATCGAGTACAACGCCTCCAGTGTGCCGATTCTGCAACTGGGGCTTTCAGGGCCTGGCCTGGACGAACAGCAATTGAACGACCTGGCTACGCAGACTATCCGCGTGCAACTAGCCTCCATCGAAGGTGCGCAGGAACCGTATCCCTACGGCGGGAACGAGCGCACGATCATGGTGGACCTGAACCAGCAGGCCCTGGAGGCGCAGGGGCTCTCCCCGAATGACGTCGTAAACGCGATCACGAATCAGAATGTGATCGCGCCCTCGGGAACGATTAAGGTCAACCGCTTCGAGTACCAGGTAGAAACCAACTCCGCACCGACGCTCTTACAGGCAATCAACAACATGCCCATCAAGGCGGTGAACGGCACGGTGGTCTACATCCATGACGTGGCCCACGTGCTCGACGGCTGGCCGCCGCAAACCAACGTTGTCCGGGTAAATGGACGCAGGGCCGTGCTGGTGAACATCATGAAGACCGGCTCGTCATCCACTCTGTCCATCATCAAGGCAGTACGGCAAAAGCTGGCCTACATTAAGGGCGATCTGCCCCACACTTTGAAGATCGCCTTCCTTTCCGATCAATCGCTGTTTGTGCGCGCGGCTGTTAATGGGGTGGTCCACGAAACCGTCATTGCCGCGGTTCTCACAGCGCTCATGATTCTCATTTTTCTGGGCAATTGGCGCTCCACGCTCATCATTGCCCTCTCGATTCCCCTTTCAATCCTCGGCGCATTGGTGGCGCTCGACGCCTTTCACCAGACCATCAACATTATGACCCTGGGCGGCCTGGCGCTCGCAGTCGGCATCCTGGTCGACGACGCCACAGTGGAAATCGAAAATATCAATCGAAATCTCGAAGGAGGCAAGGAGATTGAGCAAGCCATTCTCGACGGCGCCGCACAGATCGCCACCCCCGCTCTTGTCTCCACGCTCTCGATCTGCATCGTTTTCGTCCCCATGTTCTTCTTGACCGGCGTCCCCTACTACCTGTTCGTGCCCCTCGCCGAGGCCGTCGTCTTCGCCATGCTGGCCAGTTACCTGCTTTCGCGAACACTGGTGCCCACTATGGCCAAGTACATGCTCCGGGAGCACGACGACGCTGAAATTCAGCGCAGGCGGATCAGCCACAATCCGCTGGTGCAGTTTCAGATCGCCTTTGAGGCCGGATTCGAGCGGATGCGCAACATTTATCTGCGCCTGCTGACGCTTTGCGTAGACCACGCCAGGGTATTCTTGGTTAGCTTCCTGGCAGTCATGGTGGGGTCCATCGCGCTTTTGACGCCCTGGCTGGGCGAGGACTTCTTTCCCTCGGTGGACTCCGGGCAGTTCAAGATTCACGTGCGAGACCATACAGGAACACGCATCGAGGACACGGCGGCCCTGTGCGATCGCGTGGAAAACACCATCCGCACCGTGATTCCGCCTAACCAGATCGTGACGGTTGTCGATAATATCGGCCTACCCTACTCCGCGTTGAATATGTCGTATTCGAACTCGGACCCCATTGGGCCGTCGGACGCTGACATCCAGGTGCAGTTGACTGCAAACCACCGCCCCACCGAACAATATGTGCAGAAACTGCGGCGCGTGCTGACGCACGATTATCCGGGAGTGGAGTTCTACGAGTTGCCGGTGGACATCGTGACTCAGATCCTCGACTTCGGGCTTGCAGCGCCAATCGACCTGCAGATAACCGGGCCGAACATTGCCGCGAATCACGCGCTGGCGGAGCGCATTCTGAACCGCGTACGCTACCAGCCGGGCATCGTGGACGCACGCATTCAGCAGCCCTTCAACTATCCCAACTGGACGGTGAATGTGGATCGCACGCGGGCTGCAGAGGTCGGCCTGACCCAGTTCAACGTGGCACAGAGCCTCTTGGTGGCCTTGAGCGGCAGCTTTCAGACCTCGCCGGAGTTCTATCTGAACCCCAGGAACGGCGTCACGTATTCCATCACTGTGCAGGAGCCGCAGTACCGGATCGACACTCTGGCGGCATTGAAGAGCCTGCCCATTACAGTGCCGAACGCTAACGGAGGACCGGGAAGTTCCGACCCGCCAGCCGCGTCCAGCAATTCAGGACAGGCGAACGCACCGGGAACCACGGCGCCGGGCGCCGTTCCTGCCACCTATGCGGCCATGGGACCCTCGACAACCGCGCCGGGCGCTCCACAGCCGGTACAGATTCTGAGCAACGTGTCCAAAATCGTGCCGGGCGCCGAGCAGGGCACGATCAGCCATTACGACGTCATGCCGGTGATTGACATTTTCGCCAACGTGGAAGGCACAGACCTGGGTACGGCCACACGGGATATGGAGCGGATCATCGCCAGACACGAGAAAGACCTGCCCAGGGGCTCGCACTTCATCTTGCGAGGCCAGAGCTCGACCATGGAGCAGGCATACATCGGCTTGTTGAGCGGTTTGGCGTTTTCCATTGGGCTTGTCTATCTGCTTATCGTCGTCAACTTCCAGTCTTGGCTGGATCCCTTCCTGATCATCTCCGCACTGCCGGCGGCCTTGGCCGGCATCGTCTGGTTTCTGTTCCTCACCCACACGCCGTTGAGCGTGCCAGCCCTGACAGGAACCATCATGTGCATGGGCGTGGGCACAGCGAACTCCATCCTGGTGGTGAGCTTTGCCCGCGAACAGTTGGAAGTCCTTGTGGGCGATGCGCGCGAGGCTGCGCTAAACGCGGGATTCATCCGCGCCCGGCCCGTGATTATGACCGCGTTGGCGATGATCATCGGCATGGTTCCCATGGCCTTGGGCCTTGGCGACGGCGGCGAAGAGAATGCGCCCCTGGGCCGCGCGGTGATCGGCGGGCTGATGCTGGCCACCGTGGCTACGCTTTTCTTTGTGCCCACGTTCTTCAGCTTTGTTCACGGCCGCATCGAGCGCCGCCGCCGGGCTGCTCAAGATGGCGCGCTCACGTCGAGCTTCGACGAATTCGACCAGACTCCGGAGTAACTGCTCATGAACCACCAATCCATTCCGCACCCGCAACCGGCTCAAGGTCACGAGACGGCGCCTGACCAGAAGCCTGTCTCGCCGCGTGCGGCACTCATTGGCGTGGTGGTGATTGTGGCCATCCTGGGGGTACTGGCGGCCATCGGAATCCTCCAGCGCACGCACGCCAACGTGGTGCTGGCCCAGCGTACCCGGCGATTGGCCCCGCCGACGGTGAGCGTAGCCCGTCCCCAGATGGGTGCGCCGACAGACGACTTTGCGCTGCCTGGCAACGTGACCGCCTACACCGATTCGCCCATCTACGCGCGCACCAACGGCTACCTGGTGCACTGGTATTACGACATCGGCGCCCATGTAAAGCAGGGCGCGCTGCTGGCTGTGATCGCCTCTCCCGAAGTGGATAAGCAACTGGCCCAGGCTAAAGCCGAACTGTCCACGGCGCGCGCCAAT
>JAKABE010000074.1 GCA_021801945.1 Acidobacteriota bacterium | reverse complement strand
GATAGTTGATCACCCCATCGCCGCCGCATCCCCCCTGCATCATGAAGTCCCCGTTCCAGGCGCCTTTTTCAGGCAGCGCCAGCGCGAATCCAATCCCGTATTCCACCCCACCGACTCCCCTGCGGCAATCGATGACGCCCTCCACGCGGCAGTGCGCCGGGAGCGTCCCGGAGTAGTGCGGATAGGAAGCGGGAACCGTGGCACCGGCCGGAACGGACACGGCATTGGTAATCGCAACTCCTTCGATTTTGAGGCCGGTTAGCGCCGTACACGATTGCATGGTTTGAGCACTGGCTGCAAGCGTGGTACACGAAAAGGCCATGGCAAAAATGAACCGCAACGATCTCTTCATGGCTGCACCTTTCAAGGATGTTTCTGTCGTGGTTGATCGCTTCGTCTGTCAAAGCAGATCCACAACAAATACCCTACCAGCGCGCCATGAAAAAGCCCCGGCCAAGGCCAGGGCTTTTCGTGGGCTCGAAGAATCGGACTACATCGCGGCCACGTAGCTGGGGGCCATCTGCTGCCCTTGCAGCAGTTCCGTCATCCGTGCCGTCATGTCGGCATACATGGCTGTGGCGCGCGCGGCGTTGGAGCAGATGCTCTCATTCACATGGCTGAAGGCGTAGCGCGCCAGTGCGCTGACAACGAAAACACGGATCTGCAGAGCGTCGCTGCGCAGGGCCGCGATCAGCTCGCGGTCCACTGACGCGCTATTGCGCAGGGCGTAGTCAGCCATCTCCAGCATCACGCGTGCGTTCTCATACATCACCCACAGCCCGTGCGCGCCGCGGATGCGCTTCCACTTTTCCTCCAGCGAGATGCCGGCGTTGTCGTTCCAAAAAGATTGCGCGCCCGCATCCGCGGCATCCCAGTCCGGCCGCAGCCGCGCTACGATCGACTCCCAGGACTGCGCATTGCGGCGGCGCTGTGCCATCACCCAACGGACTAAGTAGATGGCCACAGCGGCCATTGCGGCTATAGAAAGTACGCTAAAAATCACCGGCTCCCCCTTGCTGGAAAACGCCGCCCAATCATGCCCTGGGTCAGCCTGATCCCATTCTCGATACTCAGGTTATCGTCTGCGAGTACCTAAAACATGAGCACATGAGTAACCTAGAGTAACGATGTGGTCGGGTCAATGACCCTTTTGGGGGATAAAAGCCTGGCTGTAGGGCGGATTTGACTCTCTGGCGGTAGTTTTTCGTGTTGTATTCGCCTCTAGGATCGGCGCGAAGCCGCCAGCGTCACGCCGCTTGCGCCCTTGCAGCGTCGCCGGCGACTCGACCAGGACAGCGGAGCAACCCCTAACTAGGGGGCTGTCAGCTTGGTCCGGCGCATCTTACCCCAGCCCCAGCCGCCTCTTCGCCGCTCGGGGCAGCGCCGATCCCGTCCTTTCCAGAACCCATTGCGCCAGTCCCAGCCAAAGCGCCGCCCCGGCCACGGTCAGGATCAGGTCTCGCATGCGGGCGTGTTGCGCCAGATGCGTCGCTGGCAGTTGGAAGAGCCTGCTCCCACCCCAAACCAGCAGCCCCGCAGCCGCGCTGCCCGCCAGTGCAGCCAGCAGGCAGCGGCCCATCTCGGTGTAGTCCAGGCTGGCCAGCGAGACCATGCGGCGCCTGTGCAGCAGGATGGCGATGGTCAGGGTCTGCATGGTGATGCCAACGTCGGAGGCCACGGCCAAACCCAACACTCCCAGCGAATGGTGCAGCGAGGCATAGACGAAGATTGAAACCGCGGTCACCACCGTGCTCGCAACCATGGGGACGAACGTGTTGCCGGACGCGTAAAAGGCGCGTGCGTAAATAGCCTGTGCCGACCAGAGAAACAGCGAAATAGAGAAGACCGCAAAGTAAGCGGCGCAGAGACTCGCGTCGGCAGTGGTGAATCGTCCTCCAATAAAGATCAGGTCGATGATAGGCTTGCCCAGCGCAATCATGGCCGAGGCGGCTAGTAGCCCCAGCGAGGCTACCCGCGACACTGAATCCGCAACGCTGTTGGCAAATTCAAACCGGCGGTCCTGCGTCCAGAGGCTGGCGAAGAAGGGCATCGAGGCCGCACCCGCCGCCTGCGCCAGCATGGCCATGGGTGCGGTGAACAGTTGTTTGGCGTAGGTCATCAACGAGACGGCGCCACTGGTGGTGGAGGCAAAGTAGTCGATGATCCAGCTGTCGGCGCTGACCAGCGAGACGCCGGCCATCAGCGGCAGCGAGAGGCGCACCCACTCGCGCAGCCCTTCGTCGCGCCAGTCGAGGATGAAGCGGTAACGCGTCCCGGTGCGGCCGGCGAAATACCAGTTCAGCAGGAACGGACCAACCAGTGCGCCGCCCACATAGCCCAGGGCGAGCGAAGAAACGCCGATCTGCTTGACCAGAAGAAGGCCACCCACAATGGGCCCTGCGCCATACAGGAGGGGCGCCACGGCCTGCACGCTGAACTGCTTGCGCACCAGCAGCACCGCGCCAAAAACCCCGCCGGCAAAGAAGCATACTTGCGCGGGAAGCAGGATGCGCGTGAGCGTCACGGTGAGCGCGGCCTTTTTCGCGTCGAAGCCGTGGAACCACCAATGGACGTACCAGGGGGCGATTACCTCTGCGATGGCGATAGCCCCTCCCAGCACCAGGTACATGGTGCTGAGGATGACTGAGAGCGATCGCTCGCCCTCCGCATCGCGCCCCGCTTCGCGATAACGCGTGAGAATGGTGACGAAAGCAATTGAGGCCGCGCCGCCGATGAGGAAGTAGGAGATCTTGTCGGGCAGGACGAAGGCCGCGTTCAGCGCGTCGGCCTGCACGCCGCTGCCGAAGAGCCAGACGATGTACTTCAGGCGCACCAACCCAACGATCCGCGACAGAAACGCAGACACCATGAGGATGACGGTGGCCGAATAGATGCTGTGCGCGTGGGATGGGCGAAGAGCACCCAACCCGCGTGCCCACCACGAGAGCGCGCGCCCTGGCGTTGGATTGGAAGACGTTTCCGTCACTGGAGTCGATTCTACCGGGAGTGCGCTCCCGCGAGGCCGCGATTACCATCCGATGCGCGTATTCTGTTTCAGACACGGGCCCCCGGCGAGCGATCGCTGCTCGCTGGGGTGATAGACACGGGCCCCCGGCGAGCGATCGCTGCTCGCCGGGGCGGAAGGAGGAACACTGCGTGCGGTTCTTATCCGGTCTTGCAGTCATTTTTCTGCTGGGGGGCGTGGCCTGCGCCCAGATGATTCACGGACGCGACGGCATTATGCTCCCACCCCCCCCCAAAGTGCAAAAGATCCCCGTCACCGACAACTATTTCGGGACCAAGATCGTGGATGACTACCGCTGGCTCGAAGACGCCAAGAGCCCGGCTACGCAGGCCTTCATCGATGCTGAGAACACTTACACCGCCCGCTACATGAACCAGGCGCGCATCCGTCCCCAGGTTGTCAACCAGTTGGAGGCGCTGGAGAACGTAGAGTCGTGGACCATTCCCATCGAGCGCGGCGACGATTATTTCTTTGAGAAGCGGCTGGCCGGGGCGGATCAGGCTGCCATCTACCTGCGCCACGGCTGGACGGGGAAGGATAAGCTGCTGATCGACCCCGCGCAGTTCAGCCGCGATCCCAACACCTCTGTCGATCTGCTCGACGTTTCACGCGACGGCACGCTGGTGGCCTACGGCGTGCGCCAGGGCGGCGCCGACCAGACCACAGTCCGCGTCTTCAATGTAAAGACCGGCAAGACGCTCTTCGACGAGCTGCCCAGCGGACTCTATTGGTCGGTCGACTTTACGCCCGACGGCAAGGGGCTTTTCTATGCGCGCGGCAACCAGAAGGGCACGCTGGTGTACGAGCACCTGCTGGGAACGCGCACCGCCAACGACAAGCTGCTCTTCGGCCGCGAGTTCTACGGAGAGCCGCTGGGCCCGCTCGACCTGATCGGCGCCACTGTTACCGACGATGGCCGTTACCTGCTCCTTGAGATCGACCGCGGCGTGCCGGCCAAGCGGGTGGATCTTGTGTACCGCGACCTGGCCCATCCCGACGAGCCCTTCAAGGTCCTGGTCTGGGGCATCGACTCCCGCTTTTACGCCATCGAAGCCAAGGGCGAATGGTATGTGCAGACCGACTATAAAGCGCCCAACGGCCGCATCCTCAGGGCCTATCCCGGCATCATGCCCGACGTGTGGCCGACCGTCGTGCCCGAGGGGCCGGACGCCATTGAAGATTTCTCCATAGTCGGCAACAAGCTGTACGTGCGGCGCCTGACAACGTGAAGACCGAGATTACGGCCTACACGCTGGCCGGCAAGCCCACTGGCTCGGTCAGCTTCGCGGGCATGGGTACGGCCTCGGGCATCCAGGGCCGCACCATCGACCGCTACGGCTTCTATAGCTTTGAGTCGTTCATTGAGCCGCCCGTCATCTACCGCCTCGACACAACCACAGGCCGCGAGGAGGTCTTCGCCAAGCCCAAGATTCCCTTCGACACCAGCCAGTATGAGTTGAAGCAGGTTTTCTTTACGTCGAAGGATGGCACGCGGGTTCCCATGTTCATCGCCGGCAAGAAAGGCCTCAAGCAGGACGGCACGGAGCGGCTGCTGATGACCGGCTACGGCGGCTTCGACATCAGCATGACGCCGGAATGGAACCCGTCGTGGGCGTGGTGGATCGAGCAGGGTGGCTGGTTCGCGCTGCCCAACCTGCGCGGCGGCGGCGAGTACGGCGAAAAGTGGCACGAGGCCGGCATGTTCGGCAAAAAGCAGAACGTCTTCAACGATTTTTATGCCGCGGCCGAGTACCTGATCGCCCACAAGTACACCTCGCCCCAGCACTTCGCCATCACCGGCCGCTCCAACGGCGGATTGCTGATGGGCGCGGCCATGACCCAGGAGCCGCAACTGTTCTCGGCCATTGTGTGCGGCTATCCGCTGCTGGACATGCTGCGCTACCAGAAGTTCGAGCAGGGCGAGCACTGGGTCACCGAGTATGGCTCCTCGGACCATGAGGAACAGTTCAAGTACCTGCTTAAGTACTCGCCCTACCAGAACGTCAAGAAGGGCACAGACTATCCAGCGATCCTGTTCTTCACCGGAGCCAGCGACACGCGCGTGGACCCGATGAATGCGCGCAAGATGGCGGCGGAGATGCAGGCCGACTCTGCCAGCGGCCGGCCCATTCTGCTGCACTACGGCATGAATGCCGGCCACTCGGCAGGCGTGGGCGTGCAGCAGCAGATTCAGGACTATGCCGACCAGATGACCTTCCTGTGGACGGAAACAGGGCCGGTCGGCGCGCAGAAGTAGCGCGTTGTACGCTGTCGCAAAGACGATTCGCGGGGAGACCGAGGCTGGCAATCTAGAGGAGGTTGAAAATGGCGAAGAAGGTTAGCAAATTGTCCAAAGCGATTCTTGAAATGGCCGGCGACCAATATCGCAGCGGCCTCATGGACAAGGCCACCCATGAAAAGATCACTGTTCGTCTTCTCGGTGCTCAGGCCCTCAATGCGTCCAAGCCCATTAGTCCCACGGAAATTCGCAGGATTCGTGAGCGCGCCAGGGTGAGCCAGGCTGCATTCGCCCGCTACCTCAATCTCACACCCGGCTATATCTCGCAGTTGGAGCGGGGAATCAAGCAGCCCAAAGGACCAGCGCTGGCGCTGCTGAACGTGATCCGGCGCAAGGGGTTTGAGGCGATACTGTAGGCGTGACCCACATGCAAACTGGTCTCAATGGCTACATCGTTCCACGAGATCCGTTAACCAATTGAGGGCCTCCGGATAGTCGCTGCAATCCAGGACAAACTCCTGGCCGCGGCCAACAGTGGAAAGGATCGTCCCGCCTAGCGTGGTCCCCCAGCGCGACGGATTTCTGTGGTACGTCAGAACCGATCTTCGACCACATGGATGAATCCACTTTGGAAGCAACCAACAGCTAACTAGTTTAGACCCCGGCCTTGTTAGCTGCAAATCAGGCATAATCTGCGGAAATGTTCCTGCACCTGGGAGATTGCACGCCGTCAGGCCTGGTAATTCCAGACTCCTCTTCGCCACATACAGCACGTTTTTTGAACGTGTCTCCAGAGAAAAATGTGGATGGTACCACGCCCAATTCCAGTCTGGCCTCCGCTGTCGGAGATCAATCAGTTCGTCAATTTGGAACCAGCCCCAAATGACATGTTTCTGTTGCTGGTGCTGCAGATAACGCCAGTGGCCATCAACCTTCTCAACCGCTCGAAAGAGACCGAAGAATAGAAATATATCGCCGCGGTCCACGCCGTGGTTCTGCAGATGACTCTGAGCAGAATCTGCTTGCCCGAAGAGCGGTCGCCAACCTGGCTTCCTTGGTAATCGACTCTGCTCGAGATCAGGGTCTAAATGCGCCCCATCGTCCGTCTTCAATTCTCCGTGATTGGGCCTGTGCGCTTTTAGATCGCCAATAAGCTCAGCCACCGTCGCCCAACTATTCCCTGAAAGGCGTTTGTAGGTGATCTTCGATGATTTATCTGGAATTGGCAGCGAGAGAAGCTGGCCGTCAGGAAAAATGGGGCTGGGGACTCCCCCGGAGCCTGAATCAAAGCCCTTTCGGCTCAAAATGATCTTCATTCGTGAACCAGCCATGTGCCGGATGCACGTTTCCATGAGTCGTCGCCGGTTTTCCATTTTGTCGGCGCTGCGTAGACACCGAAGCGAAGGGTCTTCACAAAGGAGATGAATTCAGTCAAAACCTCCTCTGAAAAGCGACAGCGATGACCGCGTTCGACGATCAACGATCTCAATCCACGCGGCAGATCTCGTGCACAATCGCCAAAATAAGCAAAGCTCTCCGAGATCAGAACATTCCTCCCTGACAAATCCCGAATCTTCGTTTCGGCGTTCTCGCGAGCAATGCATTTTTCGTCGGAGTGCAGTGAAGGAATTTGGTGGAAGCGGCCCTTGTCTTTAGGTTCGTAGATATTGTCGCCGCATCTCTGCGCTAGATCTCCATTGAACTGCGGCTTCTTTCGCTCGAAGCGCCTGTCAAACCAATATTCGCCGAGCCCCTCGACCTCATCCACTTGCATCATATAGACAATGCGGTTGCCCTTTGATTTCGCGGTAAGACCGATAATCCAATCTCCCTTTTGCGCTGTACGGCGAATCGCAGGCTTGCAACAAGCAAGCGTGCAATAACCATGGAACGGGTTCGGCGAAAAGCCGGTATCGTGCGTAACAACATAGGAGAACAGCTTCATAGTCATACGCCCCGGCACCGATTGTACAGCTCGTCCCAACAACGCAGAAAAGCCCCGCCCGAAGCGAGGCCTTTTGCCGATTCAATGCCGGCGATCACCTAATCTCCACACGGTCGCCGCACGGCACCATCGGCCCAGTGAGGCGCAACCTCAGCCTAAGGGCCGTTATATATGGCACTGTGCCAGCCCGCGCTTTTCCAGGTACCGCTGGTGGTACTCCTCGGCACGCCAAAAGGTCTGTGCGGGCACGACCTGGGTGACGATGCGCTTGGGTTTGTAGCGGTCGGCTGCGGTCAGCTCTTCGATCTTGGCCCGCGCCTGCGCCTCCTGCTCGGGCGAGTGGAAGAAGACGACCGAGCGGTACTGCGTGCCCCAGTCCGGGCCCTGGCGGTTGAGCGTGGTGGGATCGTGGAGCGCGAAGAAGGCGTTGAGCAACTGCTCATAGCTGATCGCGGCAGGGTCGAAGTCGACTTCGACCACCTCGGCGTGGCCGGTCTGGTCGGTGCACACGTCCTTATAGCTGGGGTGGTCGAGCGTGCCGCCCTCGTAGCCCACGGCAGTGGCCGTTACGCCGGGCATCGCAGCGAACTTCGCCTCCACACCCCAAAAGCACCCGGCTCCAAATGTCGCTTTTTCCTGGCTCATAGCCATTCAGATGCGAGGGAAGGGAATTAGGATCGCAATTCCTCCGTCTCTTCCCGCTCTCCGTTCAATAGCCCTGCCTTTTGTTCACGATGTTCTTGAGTTGCTCTCCGTTTCTGAAGCGCTCGTACTGCTCCAGGAAGAAGCGCATGGCGTTGTCCAGCCACTCTCTGGTGCGGTCGGCGCTGTGCGGCGAGATGAGCACGTTCTCGAACTGGAAGATGGGATCGTCCTCAGGCAGCGGCTCGGTTTCAAAGACGTCCAGGCCCGCGCCGGCGATCTTGCGCTCCATGAGCGCCCGGACCAGCGCCGCCTGATCGACCACCGGCCCGCGCCCAACGTTGATGAAGATGGCGCTCGCCTTCATGGCCGCGAACTCGGCGTCGGAGATCATGTGCCGGGTCTCCGGCGTGAGCGGCAGGCAGACGGCCACGTAATCCGAGCGGCTGAGCATCTTGGTGAGGTCGTCCGCGCCGTAGAACTGCTCGACCACCTCATCGGTAACCGCCAGGTTGGATCGCCGGCGGAAAGCGTGCACACGCATCCCCATGGCATGGGCGCGCCAGGCCACGGCCCGGCCGATGCTGCCGTAGCCCACGATGCCGAGGGTTTGCCCGGCGATCTCGTCCACGTCGAACGGCTCCCACCGGCGCGCTGCCTGGTTGCGTAGCAGGCGTCGGAAATCCTTGGCGAAGTAAAGCATCGCGCCCAGCGCAAACTCGCCCAGCGCATCCGAAAAGACCCCGCTGCCATTGGTGAGCGGAACCTCGCTTTCCACCAGCTCCGGAAAGAGCAGATTGTCCAATCCGGCAGCGATTGAGTGGACCCAGCGCACCTTGGGGGCCATCAGGAATACCGAGCGCACCACCTCGCGCCGCCCCGTCCAGTTCACAATGACGCTGGCCTCCTTGGCGGCTTCCATGAAGTCCTCGGGTTGATTGCCGATCACATGCGGCAGGCCCTTCAGCATCTCGAACTGCCGGTCTGCTTGTTGCGCCAAAACCAGCACCAGCGGCTGACGGCTCATGGAGTCTCCTCGCTGCTCTGTCCTTCAGGTTGAAGGGAAGTGGGGAGTACTTGCGAAACAGTCCCGATCCAATAGATAGCACCAGGCTCGCCAATCCTTCGCGGAGCCTGTCAAGGCACGCTGGACAAGCCTCTACCCGCGCCGTTTCCCGCCCCACGGTTTGCCCGGCGGGCGCGGACCGCTGCGCCTCGCGCCGGTCCCGCGATTGCCTTGGCCGCGGAATGTCGGTGCGGAACCCTCCCGCCTGCCTGTGCTTCGATCGCTCGTCTGATTCCATCCTCTGCCCGAGGCTCCGCCAGTCCGGCCTTTGCCGGGCCCCTTGCCGAACGGTTTTCCCGGAGCCTGACCGAACCGCTTTGCCGGGCGCGCGGGCCGTTCAAACTCCGGCCGATCGACCGCCGGCCGATCGATGCGAGGCCGGAAGGTTCTGCGTGGCCTCTCCTCGAAGCTGGCCTCTTGATCTTGCCGCTGTGGCCGGCCCGCAAATCCCTGCCGCTCGAAGTTCTTCCGTGGCCCCGCCTCGGACTCCGGTTGATCGCGGAATGGCCGCCGCTCTGCCGGCCTGGCGCCGAATCGTCCGGTCCTTCCGGCTGGGCGTTTCTTTTCCGGTCCGCCGAATCCTTCGCGCTTGCCAAGTCCTTCCCGTCCGCCGAATCCTTCGCGTTTGCCGAATCCTTCCCGTCCGCCGAATCCTTCGCGCTTGCCAAACCGCTCGCTCCGCTGACCGCTGAACTTCGGTTTATCATTGGTCCACTCGCTCTGCGGCCTGCGAAAGCCAGGTCTCGCGCCGCGCTGGGGCTGCCGGTCCTCAGCGTCTCCGCCCAAGCGCCGTTCCCGCGGCTCCCACTCGCTTTGGCCACGCGGGCCACGTTCTTTCCGCGGCGGTTTCCCTTCGCGCGGGGGCCGTTGCTGGGCGAACCGGGGCCGAGCTGCATAGCCGGTTCCTTGCGGCGGTCTATTCGCGGTCTTTGGCCGTCGCTGCCCGCCACCCGTCGATCGGGAACCGGTCCGCATCGGCTTGGGCTTAAGCTTTCCTTCGGCCGTCAACCGCAGCACCGCCACTTCGTCCGGAGTCAGTTCGCGGAAGTTGCCTGGTTCCAGGTCCAGCTCCAGCGGACCGAAGCCCACGCGGCGAATCTTCTCCACAAAGTGCCCGATAGCCGAGAACATCTTGCGCAGCTCGCGGTTGCGGCCCTCGATGAGCACAACTTCATACCATGGATTGTCGCCCTCGCGGATCTGGCGGATTTGCGCTGGCGCGGTGCGCACCCTGGGTGAGCCGGCCTGTCCGCGCTCGATGAGCACGCCCTCGCGCAACTGCTCCAGCTCATCTTCGCTGGGCTGGCCCGCCACCTTAACCAGATAGGTCTTTTCCACGCCGGAGCCGGCCTTGCTCAACTGGTTGGCCAACTCGCCGTCGTTGGTCATGAGCAGCAGCCCTTCGCTCTGGTAGTCCAGCCGCCCCACCGGATAGAGCCGCTCGCGCATCTTCGTAAAGAACTCCATCACCGTGGGCCGCCCTTCGGGATCGCTGACCGTGGTCACATACCCCTTGGGTTTGTTGAGGATGAAGTAGCGATGGCGCTCGGCGCCGTGGAGCAGCTTGCCGTCCACACGGATGTGGTCGCGCGCGGGATCAGCCTTGGAACCGAGTTGTGTGACTACCTGGCCGTTCACCATCACTCGGCCTGCAAGAATCATCTCCTCGGCGTGACGGCGGCTGGCCACCCCGGCCTGCGACAAAATCTTTTGCAGGCGTTCGAGCCTGGCTGGTGGTCCCGGCTCTCGATCCGCCTCGGCCTCGTCTTCGCCGCTCTCGGCGCTCTCTTCCGGCGCCAACTGGGCGCTCGCCGGCAGTTCCTCTGCGGCGCTTTGGGTTGAGCGTCCCCTCGCTTCCAGAGTTCCATCTGCGGCCTCAATCTCAGTCTCGGCCCGGTATGCGTCCATCTGGGCTTGCGCCTCTGGGTGAACTTCAGTGCCGGCCGCAAACTGCGCCTCTCCGTTGCTCACGTCTCCAATC
>JAKABE010000073.1 GCA_021801945.1 Acidobacteriota bacterium | reverse complement strand
CTCTCTCGACCCCACGGGCTGCCTCTGCACCACCATGTTCCGCATCAGCCCTCAGCATCTGGCCTGGGCCCTCGAGAACCTCGTCGAAGGCCGCGTCGTCAACCGCATCCAGGTCCAACCCAACGTCAAGCAATGGGCACGCGTGGCCCTCGACCGCATGCTGGAAGTTTGAAAAGCAAGGATTGGCCATTAGCCAGCAGCTCGTTGCTACTGGCTAATGGCTACTGGCTCAACCTCATTGACCCCCTAACGCCCCCTCTGCGAGACTCACAACCATGCGGTATAGCGGAAAAATAGAATACGCAAACGAACGTAAAATACGGCAGCGCAACAAGCCCTACTACCGCCTTGCGCATTGGCCCATTTGGATTTGGGTCTTTTTTCTTGCCCCTGGACCTCTTACCTTCAGTCTCTTCGACCGCGGGTTTCACTGGCTGAACTGGGCATGGCTGGGCGCTGTCCTGGTGGGCACCGGCATCGCCGGATTCTACGCACAGCTCCCCGGCGTCGAGCCTCGCCCCTACATCCTCCGCTTCGACGAGGACAGGCCCAACCCTCTCTATCGCAAAGTCTGCTACACCTTCGCTTGGAACGCCATCATCAACTTCGCCCTGCTCAACATGGCCGGTTTGGCTTACGCCGTCGTCACCGGCACCTGGCGCTTGAAGCAGATTTACGACTACGGCTACTCGCCGCTCTGCGCCGTCATTCTACTTCTGGGTCTCTTTGGCAAGTTGCCCCGTGTCGGCCCCTCCACCAAGGGTGAGGGCATCGAGCGCCGCTACTTCTACGGCTCCGTATGGGCCGTTACCGTGGCTCAAACCACCCTCCTTTTCCTCTGGAAGACCCTGCCCGAAACACGTGCCGGCAGCCTCGTCAAGCTTGCTGTCTTCGTCGGAGTTTTGGCCTTGATGGGATCGTTGGCTGGCCGCGGCATTCTGCCCCGCACCCGTCCCATCCTGCCCGGAGAGCTCATCGTCTCCGACTAAAGGGCCGGGCACGGTCAACTCTTCCTGAGCTACACTTCGGCGCATACGCGTCAATGGCCTCGGTACTGTCAAGGAAGGAAAGGATTACTTGGCTAATCGATCCGCGCCCGAAACCGGTCCGGAATGATTCGCCGCATCCCGCGCGGCGATCGCAATTCGCAGGCTCACGATCGGCGGCGGACCGCATCGCAAGCGCAATAACCGCGGTGTGGTCGAACAACCGGGGAACTGTGCAACGGTCACCGCGACGGTTTGGGTTGACGCTAATCCATCGCCTGATGCAGTAACCAAAATGCTGGAAGTACCCATCGGCGCTCCCCCGGAAGCGGTGAGGAGGAGAATGACGGCGCTCGTGGCTGAAGATGGAGCGACCGGGTTTGCAGACCACGCGGCTGTAACGCCAGCTGGTAAGCCGCTGACGGAGAAGCCTACGCTCCCACTAAATGGCCCTCCCGTGGCCGCCGTAAGGCTCAGCATGGCAGAAGAGCCCCGGATGAGTGTAACCGAACTCGGCGCAGCCGTCAGAGTCAGCCTGGGGGGCTGAGTCACGATCACCGCGTAGGTTAGCTCCGCAGTCCCTGTATCGTCGGACGCGGTAAACGTAATGCTCTGCGCGCCGAGCGTAGCCGTGGATACAACTGCGACGATGACGGAGACGGGCGCTCCCGGAGCGACGTTCGATGAGCTGAGCTGAACGCTCAAGCCTGCGGGCGCAGAGGCCGTCAATGCTACCAAGTTGTCCGCAGAGCCGCTCTCGGTTACGCCAATGGTAAAGGTTGCCGTGCTGCCAGCCACCACGGTTGCACTGACTGGCGCAGGCGCCAGCGTGAAGTCCGGCCCCGCATCGCCATCCGAGCCCCAACTGTTGGCCAGCACCGCTCCGTCCACCGATCCGAGACCGGTAGCCAGGTTATAAGCCGTACCGCGGGCGACGTAACCCGCAACGCCGGGAACACTGTTGTTGCCGGACGGCGTTGGATGGAATGGACTGTGCTGCGCATTCAGCAGCGGATACAGTCCTGCATTTGCGTTTCCCTGCCCGGTCCCGCCCATCTTGTCAATCACTAGCGCCATGATCGCGGCAAACGATGGCGCCGCGACCGAAGTTCCCGAGACGATCCAGTAAGACCCATTCTCCGCGACAACGTACCCATCGTGGCCCGCCGCCGCCAGGGAAACATCCGGCACCGCCCTCATGCCGTTGGCCTCGGCCACGCCGCTCACGCCAGTCTGCCAAGCCGGCTGCACGTATACCTCACTCACGCCGCCTCCTGACGCCCAGAGCGCCGAGCCTCCATTCGCTGCGCTCTCGTTCCAAACCTTCTCAGGAATGTAACCAAGCGCCGACCCATTACCCGCGGAAGTAACCGCGGCCCAATACTGTGCGGGGTTCGCCCCCTCGTCGAACTCTGTGCCGCCCACGCAGGTTGCATAAGGCGAACTGCAGATTCCATTCACCGCAGTTCCCGATCCCAAACTGTCCGATGCCGCCGCACAGTCGGCCGCGCCGGCGTCGCCCGAAGCCACAAACACACTCATCCCCTGGCTCGCGGCCTGCTCCCAAAGGCTGTTATAGAAATCCAACTCTGCTGCACCCATCTCTTGTTCGCAACTGCCATAGCTTGTCACTACCACCGGCGCCGCCGCGTGATTCACGATGTACTGAGCCGCAAGATCCACGCCGTCAGTGGTAGCCGTCGAAGAAGCGATGACAAGTTTCACCACTGCCGCCGGAGCCACCGCACCACTCCACTCAACGTCCAGCGTCGATTCGTCCTGGTCACTCTGCACGAATCCAGGATCGGCCCCAGCCAGAATCACCTGCGGAGCGGCAGGAGCCAGATCGGAGAGCAAACGGAACGCCGCCACGTCGCTCACGTTGATGTTGCTCCGGGCTGCGATTGCGATGGCGGTTCCAGTTCCGATCGTGCCGGCCTTATAAATAGGATTAAGATCGTAGATCGCCGCGAAATCGGCCGGAAACATGTAGTGCGTGCCGCCCGCCGTGTAATCAGGCCGGCTGCTCAGAGGCCTTCGCGCCTCGATCTGCGATCTGTGGCGGAAGTCGTAAAGCGAGACCACGCCGTCCACTATCCCGGCCAAGTCCGCCGGAATCTGCGGATCCTGTGCATTGGCAGTGTGGATCACTCCATTCACACGATAATGGCGCATCTCGGTATGAAACGTGTCGAAGACCTGGCCCGCCGTCCCGGAAAACACCACCAGACGCTTGTCTTCCGGAATCTCGTTCACCGTGAACCCTTGCCGTGTGAGCCACGCGGTCACGCGCGCCAGGTTCTGCACACTGACTCCGAAGCGCACACCAAATTCGGCTGGCGTAAGCCAATGGTGATAGAGAGGTGAACTGTGATCCTGTTGCGCACGGACAAGGGTGTCGAGCGCGGCCTGCTGCGCCGGAGTTGGCTTCAGTTCCAATATCATCTGCTTTAGCTGTGTCGCGGCGCTCACCGCTCCCCGGTCAAACGAGGGACGCGCCAGCGGATGCACATTGCCGGCCAGCGTGACAGCCCGAGGCTCGCCCGTAAGCCTGGGAACGCGATCGACAAGCGTTTGCGAAAGAGCGCAAGAAACCGACGCCGTGAGCGCAATCGCTCCGGCTAAGCATAACCTATCTTGAAACAAGTTGGGGTATTCTTCCTTTCAAGACCGGGAGCCCGCGGCGAGCTCTGCGTGGTTCCACGGTCTTAGCTGCGTCTAATTTAGGACCAAGCTTGAGATAACTAAAGTCGAGTCGAGAAAACTTAAGAGTTATTCAATCACCAAGGTACTCACATTCGCTCCGAAACGATACAACAGAGCGAAAATGCGCTTCTATCGTCTGAACTATCAAGCTGGCTGTATATGCATTCCAATAATGCCCGGCTGTTCTTCGGCCCAAACACCTACAGTCTGTATTGAACCGTAGACCGCGGATGGGGCTCCATGGAGGCTCGCGGCCGCTTTTCACCCAGTCGCCCGCATCTTGCCCAACGGAAATGAGACGTTGCCCGGCGAATGCTCTGAACGCCATGCCAGCACACGCCGGACCCGCCTGCCGCGAGCCTGAAGGTGGAGGAGTAACATCAACCTAACCACCGCTTTCAACATCCAACCGGCAGCGGAACATCATTTCAGGAGAGACAAGACGATGAGAGGTGCGCACAGTATCAAGACATTATTTGGAGAGACGCTTCTTTCTGGTATTTTGATTGCCGGCGCCGCCGTCCACGCGGGAGCGAGTGCTGCCGCCCGGCCTACCCCGGCCCCGGCCGACTCAGCGAGCACCTTGGGCCCATCTGGCTATCACCTGCTAGAGACGATTCCCCTTCCTGGCAACGGCTTTTGGGACTACATGACCTTCGAGCCAGGCACGAACCGTCTGTTCATTACGCACGGGGACCACGTAGTTGTGGTCAACATAGCCTCGGACAAAATCATCGGCAACATCGGCGGCATGAAAGGAATTCATGGTGTGGTGTTGGCGCCGGAATTCAATCGTGGATTCGTCACCGATGGCGCAGCGGCCAAGCTCTGGATCTTCAATCTGAAGACACTGAAGGTGATCGGCTCGGCACCGACCGATTCTGACTCCGACGGCGACGTTTACGATCCCAACTCAAAGCGCGTCTTCACCTTCAACGGCCACTCCCATACATCAACCGTGGTGGATGCGAAGACCGGGAAAGTGATTGCGACCATCGCGCTCGGCGGCGACCCTGAATTCCCAGTCGCTGACGGCCGCGGCCACGTTTACGACAACATCGCCTCGACCAGCGAGATTGTCGAAATCGACTCACACACCTTGAAGATCACGCATCGCTGGCCGCTCGCGCCGGGCACGCATCCCAGCGGTCTTGCCATCGACCTCAAACACCACATCCTCTTTTCCGGATGCCACAACGGGCTCATGGTCATCATGGACGCGGATACCGGTAAAGTAATCACCACCGAACCCATCGGGCAGGGTGTCGACGCGGTGCGTTTCGATCCAGCCACCGGTTACGCCTTTGCATCGAATGGCGGGAGCGCGGATTTGACGGTGATTCACGAGGATTCGCCCACCAGATTCCACGTCGTCGAAAACGTGAAGACGGAGCAAGGCGCGCGAACCATGGCGCTGGATCCTGCAAATCACGAGGTTTTCCTGGACACCGGGACGCGCGAGCGTATACCGAACCCGCCGCCGAATACTCCGTTCTATCGCCAGTTTCGCATCGTCGCATTCCATCTCCTCATTTACGGCAGGTAAACGGAAGAGGAGCGCACCACGCTCTGCACGTCAAAGGGGTGCACTGGGGACGGCGCGGCCGCATCGAGCCGCGCGCCCTTACACCCCAGTGGCCTCATGCACGCGCCCCAAGAAAGCCAGCCGCTTGCGGGCCAACGTTGAGTGCATCTCGGAAAAAATCCCGAGAGACAACCGGAGCCAGTGTCCTGCGGCAGATCCCGCGGTTTTTTGCGATGCCACTCGAACCAACATCTGTGTCTGCCTCGTCCACCCATGAACAGCCTTGCCGCAAGCGACTGCGAATCAACCCCAGAAGCGATTGAATTGCCCGCGTCGTTTACCGCCCCGCATCGCGGTGCAAGGTTTTCACTTTGTAGCCCGCTTTCTTGAGCCGCTTGCCGATCTCTTCGGCCATCGTCACGCTGCGATGCTGGCCACCGGTGCAACCAAAGGCCACCGTAAGGTAACTCTTCCCTTCCTTCACGTAGTGTGGGAGCAGGTAGAGAAGGAGCTTCGTCGTGCGGTCCAGAAACTCCGTGGTCTGCGGGAATCCACATACATAGGCTGAAACTTTGGGATCGCGGCCGGTTTTTTTGCGAAACTCCGGCACAAAATGCGGGTTGGGCAGGAAACGCACATCGAAGACTAGATCCGCATCAAGGGGCACGCCATTCTTGAAGCCAAAGCTCAGGCATGAAACCAGGAGCCGCGGTTTCTCTTCCTGGCGCCCAAAGCGGGCCTGGATGTGCGCTCGCAGTTCATGTACGTTGAAGTCCGAGGTGTCGATCAGCGTGTCGGCCACATTGCGGATGGGATCCAGCAGTTGGCGCTCTTCCACGATGGAGCGCGACACTGTTTCACTGCGGCCCAGCGGATGTGGCCGCCGCGTCTCGGAGTAACGCCGCACCAGCACTGCATCCTGGGCGTCGAGATAAACCACCCGCGTACTCAGGAGCCTCTTTAGGCTTTTCAAAATCTCGGGCAGGCGGTCGAGTGTGGCGCCCTCGCGCACATCGACGACGATAGCAGCCCGCGCCACCTCCACGGAACTGCTCACCAGACCGGCAAAATCCGGCAGCAACTCCAGAGGCAGGTTGTCTACGCAATGAAAACCGAGATCCTCGAAGGTTTTGAGGGCCGATGCCTTGCCCGCTCCGGAGATTCCAGTAACGATAACCAGCTCCTTGGCCGGTTTATGGGTCTGTTTAGCCCTTTGGACAGCCACCTGCGGTGACGCCTTTCCAGACGCCGGTTTGGATGGCGCCATGCGCTCATGCTACACCGAACAGTGGCTGTTGTACCGGCTCATATGCCGACGGAAGGAGCGGCTGAGCTCGTCAGGATCCAGGAGCGAAGGCCCAGTAGCCCGCTTCCAATTGCTGCGACGCCCAGGCTGGCTCCAGCGCCCGCGATAGCAACGGCCCCTGACCCGATGGACACCCCAGCCGGTCGAGCGCCTTCAGTTGTTCCGGTGTCTGGATGCCCTGCGCCACCACTTTGACCCCTAGGGTTCGGCCCAGCCGGATCAGAGATTCCAGCGCGGCCCATTGGCGGCCCGACTGCGCCGCAATCAGAGCCAGTTTGGCATCCAGCTTCACCATATCCACAGGCAGGCGCACCAGGTGATTCAGAGGCGCCAGGTTGCTGCCGAAGTCGTCCACTGCCGCACGCACGCCACAGTCGACCATACGCTGCAGAATGACCACCGCCGCATCTGGGTTCTCGTTGAGCGCGGCCTCCGGCACCTCGAAAAGCAGTCGCGTGGGGTTGGCTCCGGTAGCAGCAAGCACTTTCTTCAACTGCGCAACAAAATCGGGATGGTAGAACTGCCGTGGCGTGAGGTTGACGGCCAACATCAGATCGTCTGCCGTCAGCCGATCAGTCCAACTCTGCAGCTGGCGACACACGGCCTCGATGGTCTCGCGCCCCAGCGCAATGGAAAGCCCCGTTTCTTCCGCCACCTCTAACAGATCGCGAAAGTTCTCGCTGGTGCCGCCCACACGCCGCCACACAAGCTGCGATTCGAAGCCCTCCAGCTTGCCGTCCGCAAGCCGGTAAACGGGTTGGTACCGGATCTCAAAGCGCCGCTCGTTCAGTATCTGCCGCAGTTCGCGTTCTCGCTCCTTCTGGCTGGTGACGCATACCGCCATGTGCTTATCGAAGATCTCATATCGCGCCCCGCCTGCCTGCTTGGCGCGATACATGGCGAAGTCAGCGTCGCGGATCAGCATGTCGGAAGCTGTGTGCTCGGGTCCAGCCATCGCCGCGCCGATACTCGCGCCCGCCTGGACAAAGTGCCCAAAGACATCGAAGGGGCGCTCCATTTCGCGCAAGACGCGGTTGGCCACAGTCTCCAAATCGCCGGTCGAGAGGATGTTTTCCACCAAGACGGCAAATTCATCGCCGCCCAGCCTAGCCGCCGAATCCTGGGGGCGCAGGGCAGCCAGCAAACGATCGGCCACCGACTTCAGCAATATATCGCCGGCGGCGTGGCCCAAAGCGTCGTTGAGCTCCTTGAAGTGATCCAAGTCGAAAAACAGCACCCCGCAACTGTGATCCGGGCGGCGCACCCGCCTGTTGAGCGCCAGCATCAGACGGTCAAGGAACAAGGCCCGGTTGGGCAATCCCGTCAGTGCGTCATGCATGGCGTCATGCTGCAATCTGGCTTCAGTCTGCTTGTGTTCGCCAATATCGCGAAAGCTGAAGACATAACCGACCTGCGCTCCGTCCACCAGCAGCGGGGCGACCTGCATGCTCACGTCCACCAGCTCGCCAGCTTTGTCCGCGCGCACCGTCTCCACCGTGGTTCGCCCTCGCTCATCCACAGCTCTTTCGAGGATCATGTGTTCGTTCAGGCGCGTCTCCGGCACAATCATCTCCCGCAAGCTTCCGCCGGCGGCTTCCTCAGCGGTAAATCCGAACATGCGCGTGAAGGCAGGGTTGGTGTAAAGAATATGGTGGCCGTGTTCAATGGCCACGGCCTCTGGGATGCTGGCCAGCACGTCCTCCATGAGGCGCGACTTGGGAGCGCGCTCCCGCCCGCCGGGGTGAGCGATGATCACAGCCTCGCGCAACTTCGCATCCAAAATGCTGTAGGTGCCTTCCACCGGAAGCAAACGCCCGTTAGGAGCAGAAAGAGTGGCATGAAACGGACTGCCATGTTTCGTCCCTGTCAGAGAGGTCTGAGGCTCGGCCGTCCCGGGGTAGAGCCCGCACAGCACATCCTCGACAGGACGCTCGACCCATTCCTCTTCGCTCATGCCCAGCATCTGCCGAGCCTCAGCATTGGCAAAGACGATGCGGCCGGCCCGCTCCAGAAAGACGAGAACCGGTAAACTGTCCAGGATGCTCCGCTGTTCGGCGGAATGCGCATTTTCCGGAAGATTCAACCTTGTAGCCTCCTGTGGAAATCCCGCAACGCCTGGCCGTGCATGCCTCCATTCCCACCCGATGGGATTCCGCAACAAAATTGGCTCAGACATAAACATCAGCCTATGCCGAATGCGAACTCCCATCCATCCCCTAAACCGGGTATCGGGTGCCACCAAAGTCCCCGCCCAGATCGCTTGCGGATTGGCCAAGCGATCTCCAGGCAAGTTCCTCGATCGAGAAAGAGCTCCGCCGAGGCGGCGCAAAACTGTGTTTGGGTCCGTGAAGAGCTGCGCATAGGCTCGGACTTCTTCCACGCAGGAACCCATGTTGGCGCCATAGGGCGCCGGTCGTCCGGCGCTCACGGTCCACGCGCCAGCAGCGCACCAATCACAAAGGTTCCCTGATGGAGACTTGCATTCTTCTCCGCATCACGCGCTCGGCATAAACCACCCAGTCTCATTGCTTGCTGGGCGCAAGCCGAGCGCCACCAAAGCCAGCAACCGAAGCAATCGGTGGCGAGGCACGCGTCAGGGAATCTCCACAAGCTCCATCTGGCCGTCACGGCGGCGATGGAGAACGAACAGATCCCCGGAAGCGGTGCGAAAGATCAGCAGATCGCGGTCACGGAACTCGGCCTCTTTCACGGCCTCTTCAATGGTCATAGGCCTCAGCGCAAACGCCTCGCCGTTCTTTACGATGTGCGGCTCAACCACTGTCGCGCGCGCGGGAAATGAGTGTACCGCGATCGTGGCCCGCGCCTTTGCGGACCGAGCCGTTTTGGCATTGTCGGTCTCAGCGGGGGGCTGGGAGGCACGCGCCTTGGGACGAGCCACCGGCGGCGCTGTCAGAACCTTCTCTTCGGTAGGCAGCCGTTTGCTGGTCAGCCGCCGGTCTCTATAGCGGCGCGCCTGGTTCTCGGCGTGTTCGATGGCTTGCCGGAGCGCCACAACCAGCGTTGCGCCCTCGCCGGTGGCCGCGAACTTCTGAGCCCGCGCCTGCACCGTCAACTCCACGATGCGCACGTGCCGCTGCGCAGCGAAGATGATGCTGGCGCGTGCGTTCCTGCCCAGGATGCGGCCAATCCGTTGCATTCCTTCCTCGGCCTGCATCCGGAGCGCCTTCGATACCTTCAAGTGCCTGGCGGTAAACTCTAATTCCATGGTCAGCCTCCGCCTTTCATTTCGGGATCGGACGATCCGCCGGCCCGATTTCCACTCGTGGAGCACAGTATATTGCGAAACAGCTTCTCGATCCTAGCCTCCAGCCTGGCTGAGGGAGGCGTCGGTGTGTCCAACGTCTGGAAATCAGTTTAGGCAAAATCCTTAATCTGGACTATTGACCAGGGCGCAAAGGCGGCAATCGAATCGATGAGGTGGCGGCTGGAAGCCAGAAGGGCAGTATTTTTCAAATCTCCCACCTCAGGAGCACTGTTCCTACAGTGAACCCGGCCCCTACGGCGGCCAACAGCACCAAGTCACCCTTTTTCAGCTTCCCCTCCTCGACGGCCGTCTCCATGGCCAACGGGATCGTCCCCGCCGAAGTGTTGCCGTACTTGTCAATGTTGATAATCACTTTTTCCGGCGGGAGGCCCAGGCGCTCGGCAGTCGAAGTGATGATCCGCTTGTTGGCTTGGTGGGGGATAAAGCAGCCCAGATCGGAGACCGTGACGCCGTTGCGCTCAAGAACCTTAAGAGAGGCCTCGGCCATCTTGCGCACCGCAAACTTATAGACTGCCGGCCCATCCTGGTAGATGTAGTGCATCTTCTTGTCCACGGTCTCGTGGCTGGCAGGATTCAGACTCCCACCACCTTTCAGATTCAGACTTACGCCGCCGGATCCGTCGATCTCATTGATGGCGTCGATAAAGCCGATTTCGCCTTCCTCAGCTGGCTCCAGCAGGACGGCCCCGCCGCCATCTCCAAACAAGACGCAGGTGGTCCGATCAGTGTAGTCGGTCATGCGCGTGTTGGCATCGGCGCCGCACACCAGAACCCGCTTGTGCGCGCCGCTCTCCACCATCTTCAATCCCGCCATCAGCGCATAGACAAACCCCGAACAGCCGCCGGAAACGTCGAATCCCCACGCGCCTCTGGCGCCGATCTTGTCCTGCACCAGGCAAGCCGTCGAAGGAAACATCATGTCCGGCGTCACCGTGCCCACAATGATGACCTCAACTTCGTCCGACCCGATTCCGCGCGCCGCCAGACACCGCTTGGCCGCCTGGGTACAGATATCACTAACGCCGAGGCCCCTGGCCAGGACGTGCCGTTCGCGGATGCCAACGCGCTCCATGATCCACTGGTCGCTTGTTTCTACCATCTTTTCCAGGTCTTGATTGGTAATCACATCGGGGGGAACGAAGGTCCCGAGCGCCGATATCTTGGCGCGCCGGCCCACCACGGGGCGAACGGTCAGGCTCAATTTTTTCTCCTCGCAGAGCGCGCACCAATGGAGAACCAGATTGCCGCACTCAGTTCAAAGTCGATTCACAATAAGTGCCGGCGGACCTCAAAAACGTAAAAAGCGCCCTCGGCGCAAAAAAGTACCGGGTGACCTACTGCGCCCGTACTAGCCCGTTACCGTTGCTTCCTTCCGGACCTGG
>JAKABE010000072.1:7891-11250 GCA_021801945.1 Acidobacteriota bacterium | reverse complement strand
AAGTGCGTCACCAACAAGTAGCACCGCTCTCCAGAGCGGCTGTACTGGCGGTGTCCACGCCGCTATGTAACCATGTTTGGGCCAGGTGGCTCACGCGACGGCCGACTAGGAGGTCTGCGCTACCGAGTTTAGAATAAGTTCTTAGGATGCCTTCCTGAGCAGTTCCTGCTCGGCGCGCAGCCAATCCTGCTCGGCGAATCCATCTCCGTAGCCGCGAGCGGCCCAATAGCTTCGCGCCAGACTCGCGATCTCCTCATGCGATGGCATGGCCGGATGGGCTGTCTGCACAGATTGCACTCTCTTCGCGGCGGCCTTGCGCGGTTTTGCCGGCGCCTTGGTCTTCTTCGTTCCCTCTGTCATGGAATACTCCTGCATTGGAATCGCCGCCAACCTACGGGGCATCTTCCTCAGGATAAGAGAATTTCGCATGGAGCGTCCTACGCGCCGGGGTTAGCGGTACATCTTCATTCAATAGAGAGGTGCGTATGCTGCCCGAAAGTGAAGGTGCACAATCCGTGGGGGCCGACGTAGGTTGACGTGTTCCCTTGCTTGCGCGCCACTACGCGTGTTTGACTGGTTGCCGGAAAGGTGCAAGCCATCATGAGTTACATCTTGGCGCTTGACCAGGGGACGACCAGCTCGCGGGCCATTCTTTTTGATGAAGCGAGCGGGATCGCCGCCGTCGCGCAGCGCGAGTTCCAGCAGTTCTATCCGCAAGCGGGATGGGTGGAGCACGATCCGATGGAGATCCTGACCACGCAGATGGGCTGCGCCGTAGAGGCGTTGACCAAAGCCGGTGCGCGGCCGCGTGATCTGGCTGCCATTGGCATCACCAACCAGCGCGAGAGCGCGATTGTGTGGGAGCGCGCCACGGGCAAGCCCATCCATCCGGCGATCGTTTGGCAGGACCGGCGCACCGCTCCGCTGTGTAAGGAATTGGAGGAGAGCGGCACTGGAGAAACAATCTCAGCAAAGACCGGGCTGGTGCTCGATCCCTATTTTTCCGCAACCAAGATCACGTGGATTCTCGACCACGTGGAGGGAGCGCGGACGCGCGCAGAGCGCGGCGAGCTGGCCTTCGGCACCGTGGATAGCTGGCTCATCTGGCATTTGACCGGCGGACGGCGTCATATGACGGACGTGACCAACGCCTCGCGCACGCTGCTCTTCAATATCGTCAAGGGCGAGTGGGACAAGGAGCTGCTGGAAATTTTCGGCGTTCCGCAGAGCCTGTTGCCGGAGGTGGCGTGGTCGAGCGAAAAGGTGGGCGAAGTGACCACGACGCTGGGGTTGGGCGGCGCGGCCATTGCGGGCATTGCCGGCGACCAGCAGGCTGCGCTCTTCGGCCAGATGTGCTGGCATGCGGGCGAGGCCAAAAACACTTACGGGACCGGTTGCTTCCTCTTGCAGAACATCGGTACGGAGTTTGTGCGCTCCAGGTGCCGGCTCATCACGACCATCGCAGCCAGCGCTCAGAGGCGGCTCGAATATGCGCTCGAAGGCAGCATCTTCATCGGTGGCGCAGTGGTGCAGTGGCTGCGCGACAACATGAGGCTGATTGGCGCGTCGGTTGAAGTGGAGGCGCTGGCGGCCAGCGTGCCAGACGCGGGCGGCGTGGTGTTTGTGCCGGCGTTTGTGGGCCTCGGCGCGCCGCACTGGGACGCACATGCCACCGGCATGTTGATCGGCCTGCGCCGCGACACCCAGCCTGCCCACATCGCACGCGCCGCGTTGGAGGCGATTGCCTTTCAAGTGGCTGACGTGCTGGAGGCCGTACACACAGAGTCCGGAACGCCGCTCAAGGAGTTGCGCGTGGATGGCGGCGCTGCGGTGAACGATCTGCTCATGCAGTTCCAGGCCGATCTGCTGGGCGTACCCGTGGTGCGCCCGCATGTGACCGAAACCACCGCGCTGGGCGCGGCCTATCTCGCTGGCCTGGCCGTGGGCTTTTGGGCCAGCCCTGCCGATCTGCGCGTCAGTTACCATGCTGGCACGCGCTTTGAACCGGGCGTGGGTTCCGTCCAACGCGCCGCGCGCCGCGAAGAGTGGCGCCGCGCCGTGGAACGGGCCAAGAACTGGGGCGCATAGCAGCTGCCTGCTGGTAATTATGGAACCGCCCACGGCAGCGCTTGTGGGCGCGGCTGGCGTCCAAGAAGAACCACGCGTATCGCCCCGCCAATTCCGCTGGGTGCGGGGAGCGTTTGCGTGGCGCGGCTGGCAGCCTGGATCACATTCACTGCGGCAGCGGCGGCCTCGCCAAGCGTGGTTTCGCGCACCGGCGTGTGCTGGCGGACGAACGTGAGCGTGGGTGGGGTGAGGAAACGGCGGCCAAAGCCGTCATAGACGTACTTTTCGACGTATCCGGTTTCGCCATAGATCCACACTCTGCGCGGGCTTTGCATATCCACGGAAATCTGGGAGATTTTGCCCAGTTTTATGCGCTTGGAATGTGCATCGATGCGCACCTTGAAGTCGCGCAGGGTTGCCGTGCGTGAAGCGGGATCGTAGCTGGCGACGATCACGGAGAAGATGGGCCAGCCCACGTAAGGCTCGAGCGCTGCTGGGTACAAACGCCGGAAGCGCCTGACGGCACGCACGCACGCCGCGCCCAAGCTTTGGATAGAAACGCTTGCTGGATCGGCAAGGCTGCGGTCAAGGAGTGCACGGATTACCGCATCGATATCGAGCAGCCGCGGCGCGGTAGCCAAGTAGCGGCAAACGTCGGCAGTGTGCGCGGGCGGAGGCGGGACGAAGATGGAGTCGCCGGTGACCACGACAACGGTGCGCGCGGGCCGAGCGAGCTGCACAATCTTGAACTCGCCGTCGCACGCGGCACCGATGAAGGTCAAGCGGCTGTCGGCGGCCACCACCAGCCCTTGAGCCGAGGGCACGATCGCGACGAGAGTTGCGCGGGCCGGAACCGCAAACGCAAGGACCACCAGCAAAATTGCAGAGATGCGTGCCATCTGTGGGTAGTATGGCACGCGGAAAGAGCGGGATGGAAAAGTCGCCGAGAGGCTGCGCCCGGCTCGATGCCAACCGCAGAACAACGATAGTCCGGCCACTCAGCGATTTCGTAATCGGGCGTTCCCTATCCTATCGGCAAAAGTCCGCCGCGGCGGACGGCAAGAGTGGGGAACTCCATTCTCGGTTACTGAATCACCAAGGCCAGGCCCTAGAAGATCGGCGCATGGCGGCTTTGAGGCGAGGCAAAGTACTTTTCCCAGAAGGCCAGCCGGGCTGGATTGGCGATGGGCATCGAGCCCATGAGGGCGCCGAGCCGCATGGTGACCGCGGCGCCATCCTTGAATAGAGGCCAGTGCGCGAGGCCCACTCCGTTGGGATCGCCGTTGGCAGCG
>JAKABE010000072.1:0-7881 GCA_021801945.1 Acidobacteriota bacterium | reverse complement strand
CGAAGTTTTTGAGGTAAGCCGAGACTCGGTTCGAAACACGGAAGTCCACGGGCTGCCAGGGACGATCCATCAACGTGAGATTGCGGAAGAAATAGGGCAGTTCGCCGGAATGAAAGGCTCCGTACTCAGGATGCTGCGGCCAGGGAATCGCGCGGTCAAAGTAGTAGGTGTAGATAGGCTGATCGGTATGCAGCGTGCGGCTGCGCGCCCATAGGTACATCGACACGCGGTCACGGTCTTCGGAGCTAATCTTCTGCATCGCGGCGGCCTGGCTGGCCGTGGAGGCGGGGTAGAGCTTAAGAAACTCCTCCGTCATACTGCCGTAGACGCGGCGCGCCCAGTCTTGATAGGCGGCGGCGGTGTGGACAGCCGGCGAGCCCAACATCCAGTCGTTGGCCTCCCAGCCAGTGACCAGCGGAACATGGCTGCCTGAACCGTTGGCGGTCAACTCCTGGAGCGACGCGGGCAGAACCCAGCCATCGATCACCGGAGCAAAGCGATGCCGATGGTCCGTGGCCGGCGGCAAGATCTCGCTGGCGGGCAGTGCGCGCAGCTCCTGGAGGGAATGCGCGCCCATCTGCTGGGCGTATTGCACTCCTTCGGCCTCGGCCGCGCGAAGATTGGAAGACGAAAAGCCGTTGAGAGTGATGGCGCTGTCGGCCTGCGCGCGCTCGAAGAGTCCTACTGCCAGCGGAGAAAGCGTGAGCGCTTCCACGCTCATAGCTCCGGCCGATTGTCCCCAGATGGTCACGCGGTTGGGATCGCCGCCGAAGCCGCGGATGTTGTGCTTGACCCAGCGCAAGGCTGCGATCTGATCGAGGAGGCCGTAGTTGCCCGAGCTCTGGTGCTTCGATTCCGCACTGAGCGCGGGATAGGCGAAGAAACCGAAGATGCCGACGCGGTAGTTGATGGTGACGATGACCAGACCGGTGCGGGCCAAATTTGTGCCGTTATAAATGCGGATGCTGCCGGCCCCGGAGTTGAAGGCGCCGCCGTGAATGAAGACGATGACGGGCAGATTGGCCGAGGCGGAGACGTGCGGCGTCCAGACATTCAAGTAAAGGCAGTCCTCGCTCACGCGGCGGTGGGTCATGAAGGCGGGAGTCCAGGGCAGGAACTGCTCCGGCGTGTGCTGGACACAGCTTGCGCTGAAATGATCGGCCTGGCGGATTCCCTTCCAGGGTTTGACCGGCTGCGGTGCCCGCCAGCGCAGTGGGCCTACGGGTGGCGCGGCGAAGGGAATGCCTTTGAACTCGATGATCCCGGATTGCGGGCTGCGCGCGCCGGAGACCAGCCCATCCGCTGTGCGCACCACGAATCCCGGCGAGGTTTGTGGCCTTGCGGCTGGCGTTGCAATCAGCGCTGCAAGCAGTACACTCGGCAGGCATCTGCTCCGGATCTTCACAGGTCTCTCCAATTCTCGACATTCTCTTCGGTCGCGATCCAGCGGTAGGCGGGGTATCTCGCCGTGTGGCGGCCGCGGCCTTTTGCGCACTAGTGTTCTGATTCGTGCCCAATGGCTTCGCTCACAGCATTTTACGACGGTTCTCCGATTCCTGTGGAGCACTAACCGACGTGTCTGCCGGCGCGAATAGCGATCTCTTTGAGGAAAAGATCACACTTGCATCCTGCGCACCTCTCTGCCAATCGGAGAACCGCCGCTTGCAGCCAAGATATCGTTCCGTGGTTTCGATGGAAACACGGGCGGACTGAAACAGGGCCTATTCGAGAACGTTCCGGAGCCGTGATGGGTGTCACTGAAGGGTGTTGGATTGCGCGCAGAATGATGTTGTCGGTTCTCGGGAGGAAGACAAAGGGCGGGGCGGATTGTTTTCCTCGCACTGCTGCTGGCGTTGGGACTCACTTCGAGGCGGTTCGCCGCTCCCATGTGCGGGCTTGGAAAAGTAATGGGCGGCAGACCGGAAGACGCACGCGCAACCTGGAGAACTATATGGTTACCGCGTCCGAATTGAAGGAAGGGATGGCGCTCCGGATTGATGGGCAGGTCTACCGCGTCATCGAAGTCGAATCGAAGGCCGGGGCCGCCAAGATGGGGGGTACCGTGCGTGCGAGACTGTCCAATGTACGCAGCGGCCGCTTGTGGGATCAGCACTTCCGCCCCCTGGAAAGACTGGAAGACGTGGAGTTGGCAAAGCGCCTACTGGAGTTTCTTTTTAGCGAGGGCGGCAACTGCATCTTTCAGAGACTGGACTCCTTCGAACAGGTTGAGCTGCCCGCCGCCAGCCTTGGATTGGCAGAGAAGTTTCTACAGCCCGGCACGGAAATTCCGGCGGAGTTCTTTGAAGAGGAGCCGGTCAGTCTAACATTACCCGACACGGTGGAAGCGCGCGTGATGACAACCGCGCCTCCTACCCGTTCTCAGTCCGACTCGGGACGCAAGGAAGCCACGCTCGAGAATCACCTGACCATCCAAGTGCCTCTATTCGTTGCTCCGGGCGAGATTGTAAGCGTGGATATGAGGACTGGGCGCTATGTGGAACGGGTTCGCACCCAGCACAAGAAGGGCATATAGCGCAGTCATTACGCAATTTAGTGATTTGCCGTTCCCTACCCTAGCCGCAAGGGTTCGCCGCGGCGGATGGTGAGGGTGGCCCCAATTCTCGGTCACTTAACCCCTGGTCGCGGCAAGAGTGGCAGTCCAGGACGGAGGAAACGCCATGATCGACCTGCTGACCGTACCGATGGAGATTCCTGAAGAAGCCAACATCGTCATCGGCCAGTCTCACTTCATCAAGACGGTGGAGGACATCTACGAGGCGGTGGTGACGGCGGCGCCGCTGGCCAAGTTTGGCCTGGCGTTCAACGAGAGCTCGGGCGCCTGCTTGGTGCGCTCGGACGGAAATGATCAGCAATTGCGTGAAACTGCGGTCCGCAACGCCCAGGCCTTGGCGGCCGGGCATGTCTTTGTGCTGCTGCTGCAAAACGCCTATCCCATTAATCTTCTCAATGCCCTCCGCCATGTTCCCGAGGTGTGCTCCATCTTCTGCGCCACGGCCAACCCGGTCGAGGTCGTAGTGGCAAGGAACGGACAAGGGCAGGGCGTACTTGGCGTCATTGACGGAAGCTCGCCCAAGGGAGTCGAAGAAGATGCGGATATCACGTGGCGGCACGATCTGCTGCGCAGGATCGGCTACAAGCGATAGCCGGGGCTGCGCCGTCGATCACCGCCTGGAACTTGTCGATGCGTGCGATGAGAATCATCGAGCTGAACTGAATGCGCACGCTTGGGCCAAACATGGAGGTGGTTATGCCGCTCACGAGGTTGCGGGAATATCTCGATGCGCACAACGTCGCTTACGTTGTGATCTCCCACTCGCCGGCTTACACGGCGCAAGGCATTGCCGGACTGACCCATATTTCCGGCAAGGAATTGGCCAAGACCGTGATCGTAAAGCTGGACGGCGAGCTGGCGATGGCGGTTCTGCCGGCGAAGTACTTTGTGGATCTAGCGCTGCTCAGACGCACCGCGCATGCCAGGACGGCTGCTCTGGCCAGCGAAGATGAGTTCAGAGATCGATTTCCGGAGTGTGAAACTGGCGCCATGCCACCCTTCGGCAACCTCTTTGGACTCGCTGTCTATGCCGACGACAGTCTGGAGAAGGACAAGGAGATTGCCTTTAACGCGGGGACCCACCGCGAACTAATCCGCATGGCTTGGCAGGATTTCAAAAAGCTGACTGAGCCCACCATGCTCCAGTTTGCCGCGGGCCGGACGGCCAGGGCAGCCTAAGGGATAGCTCCTTCGCATGCAGCCCTCTGGGAGGGCGTGCAAGGTGCTTTTCCTCTTGAGAAGCAAGCCACGCGTTGCACGGCCTCAGTGGAGAGCAGAGTCGAAAACGCTGTGGCTTCTGCTGGATGCATCTGCCTCAACGGCGGGCTTTCTTCTTCTTTTGTGCGCAGCCTTTAGCGTTGTGCCCGTTCTCCAGCTTGTCCCTTGTAGGGCTTTTCCGCAGTCTGCTAGAGGGCGGACTCGCCACGCTCGTCGTTGCGGATGCGGATGGCCTCCTCGACTCGGCTGATGAAGATCTTGCCGTCACCGATGCGGCCGGTGCGGGCGGCACTGATGATGGCCCGGACGGCCGCTTCCTTCATGGCGTCGGTGACGACGATTTCCAGTTTGATCTTGGGAATCAGATCGACGGTGTACTCGCGCCCGCGATAAAGCTCCGTGTGCCCTTTCTGGCGTCCGTGGCCGCGGGCCTCAATGACGGTGACTCCCTCGATCCCCGCTTCAATCAGGGCGACTTTGACCGCGTCCATTCGGGAGGGCTGGAGGATGGCTTCGATCTTGAGCATAAGCGGATACCTCGTTCGTGAGCGTGCGAGCGGGCCGCGTACCGTGGGCGGGCCGCGTACGGGGTTCAATGGATGCGTTGAGAGAGGCGCTTGCGCGCAATCGTTAGGTGCAAGCCGGCCGTGGTTCGTCGGTCAGAACCGTCAGCCGGCTAGCGCCTTCTTTACCATCTCGCTGAGGACTCGGCCATCAGCGCGCGCGCCGGCGGCCTGCAGTTTGGCCTGGACGGCCTTCATGGCCGAACCCATCTCTTTGGGACCTGGTTTGTGGCCGAAGGAGGCGGCCATCTCCGCGAGAGCATCGGAGACCAGAGCGGCCAAGCCGGCCTCTTCGAGTGCCTTGGGCAAGTACTCCTCGATCACGACGATCTCAGCCTGCTCCTTGGCCACCAGATCGGGGCGGTTGCCACGTGCGAACTGCTCGATGGAGTCGCGGCGTTGCTTGATCATTGAGGTCAGCGCCTGCTCGCTTTCGGCCTGCGTGAGCGGAGCACGTTTCTCGATGGCCTTATTCTTGAGAGCGTTCTTAATCAGGCGCAGTGTTCCGGTGCGCTCGGCGTCGTGGGCCTTCATGGCAGTGACGATCTGTTGGCTAATAAGAGATTCGAGTGCGCCAGCCTCGGTCATGGGTTCCTCTCTGTAGTGCCTTCTGGATTTACGGTGGTTCTCCAATCCCGGCGGAGTCCTGGGAGGAGTGTCCGCCGCGGCGGATGGTGCTTTCTTCCGCCCAGCGACGAAGACCGGTCGCTGGGGATCCCGGCTCCACCCCAGGTTGAGAAAGACAACCCGCAGAGATTATGCACCGCTCTAAACCAATCGGAGAACCGCTACAACCGCCTCTTTCCCGTCCTCACACCGAAGCAAGCAACGCCGATGCATGAAGCTCTCTCAAGGTGCGGAATAACGTAAGCACTCCCCTCTCTTCATTTTGACACTAATCAACTCGATTTGGCGCGCTGCATGGCCACCGAAACTTTTTATGGCGCTCTGCATTTACACAACTGGGAAGTTCAGAACCGGATAGTGAAAATAGGAGTTTAAAGATGAAAACTCTATTTAAAGCAACTCCAATTCTATTGATGGCTTTAGGACTCTTGTCCACACCTGTTGCAGCGATGTCTGACGTTCCAGACACGGCAAATTACGGCCAACAACAGATGACGTATCCAGGCACATTGGACTACGTAGAGGGCACAGCACATCTCGATGGTCAGTTACTGAACGACCACGAATTGCACAACGTCAGCATGCAGCCTGGCCAGGTGCTCACTACCCAGACGGGAAAAGTCGAGATTGTGCTCATGCCGGGCGTTTATTTACGCGTGGGCGACCACAGCGCGGTAAGAATGATCTCACCGGACATCGCCGATACCAAGGTTCAAGTCCTGCGCGGCGAAGCGGGAGTGGAAGTGGATGAGCTGCATGCGGAGAACGATCTCCAGATCGTGGATGGAAAATTCACCACGCACCTTGTTGAAAAGGGTTTTTATGAGTTCACTGCGAATCCCCCCAGGGTGCGGGCGTTTTCGGGGGAAGCCGAGGTTGCGGCTCTCGGCCGAGGGTACGAGGAGGTAAAAGGCGGCCACGAGATGGCCCTGGTGTCGGGCGCGATGCAGAACGCCCCCAAGTTCAATTTCAGCCACGCTCAGGACGATCTTTACAGATGGAGCAAGCTGCGTTCACAGTATCAGGCCGAAGCTAATAACCAGATGATGGACGAGTACGGCTTGGGTTGGGGGCCAGGGTATTGGGGCGGCCCGGGGTGGGGACCGGGCTTTTGGGGCGGCTGGGGTTGGGGCTGGGGTGGCCCTTGGTGGTGAACTAGCTTCTTTTGAACACGCTTCCTGCGATGAAGATTTTCATGGCAGGAGCTTCGCCGAGCTGCAGGGCGGTGGGGGTTGGTGGTCTGCAGCCTGTCCTCCACCGGCCTCGGCCATACACTCCTCTCTGCATTGGCGCCTGGATTTAGCCATCCCCTTTCCGGATCACAAGCCAGTGTAGGCAAGGTCCGATGCGTATGGCATTGTAAAGGTGCGCTAGTCGCTACCGGGATCCTCTATTTCGTTTTGACACCACGCAACTCGGTTTGGCAGGCGTCGCCTGAGACCAAAACTTTTTTTGGTTCCCAGCATTTACAGAGGTGGAGAGTTTAGGAAGGAGCTGAGAGATGAGGGCTCTAGTAAAAACAATTCCAATCGCATTTCTTGCCGTGGGGGTCTTATCCGTTCCCCTCTTTGCGGCCAATCCGGATGTTCCCGACTCCACAAATTACGGTCAAGAGATGCCTAGTCCAGGCGCTCTGAACTATATCGAGGGCACGGTGCATCTTCAAAATGAGTTGCTGAACGACAAGAATGTGGGCAACCTCAGCATGGAGCCTGGGCAGGTGCTGACCACGCTGGCAGGAAAGGCCGAGATTCTGCTGGATCCGGGGGTTTTTTTGCGCGTGGGCGACTATAGCGCAGTGAAGATGATCTCGCCCGACCTTACCGACACACGGGTAGAGCTCCTGCGCGGAGAAGCGGCAGTGGAGGTGGACGAAACTCATAAGGGAAACGACCTGGGGGTCATGGACGGCAACATCAATATCTGGCTTGTGCAGAAAGGCCTGTACGAGTTCAGCGCCATCCCCGCCAGGGTGCGGGTGTTCAAGGGCTTGGCCGCGGTCCAGCTCTACGACGGGAAGTACAAGAAGGTAAAGGGTAGCCACGAGATGTACTTGATGCCGGGCGAGATGGGCAAAACCCCTAAATTCAATACTGAGGACGCTCAGGACGACCTATACAGATGGAGCGAGTTGCGCGCGAAGTACGAGGCCGAGGCCTACAGTCAGATGGGACAGGAGTATGACGGCTGGGATGGTTATGGTCCGGGCTGGTATTGGGATCCCTACATGATGGGCTACGCTTTCGGCGGCGGGCCGTTTTGGAGCCCGTGGGGTTGGGGCCCTGGATATTATGGCGGTTGGGGCTGGGGGCCAGGAATGGGCTTCTACGGAGGCGGCTTTTATCCCGGTTACTACGGCGGATTCTATGGCGGAGGCTACTACGGAGGAGGTTTCCGTGGCGGGGACCGCTTCGGCGGAGGTTTGGGCGCTCACGGAGGCGACTTCGGCGGGAGAGGATTCCATGGCGGCCAAGGCGGCGTCGGATTCCATGGCGGGACCTTCCACGGCGGCGGATTCGGCGGATTTCACGGTGGTGGCATTGGTGGCGGCTTCCACGGTGGCGGTGGCGGCTTCCACGGTGGTGGAGGCGGGCGGCGCTGAAGCCTGGTTCTCGTGTCGCAGTCCCTCCTGGGTTGTTTGGGGTCAGATCAAAAAGGCCAGCCTGCATGAGTTGTGGGCTGGCTTTTTCGTCAAGCAGCAATTGAACGGCCCATCACTTCGATCTCCCCTCAGGGTTTGAGCGGCCTTTCCTCCCGGAGCGTTCCCAGCCAAGCGACCAATTCAATCCAGATCACGCGTTTGCATCGACTTGTGTTTTTGTGTAGGCAGGACTGCTCTTGAGGGTCGGTAACGCGTAGGTTTCATGACCACGGCGTTCTCCAGTAACCGATAGAAAAGCA
>JAKABE010000071.1 GCA_021801945.1 Acidobacteriota bacterium | reverse complement strand
AGCTTCCGCTCGAAGCGCTCATAGCCGCGGTCCATGTGGTAAACGCGGTCGATCACCGATTCGCCTTCGGCCACTAGCGCCGCCAGTACCAGCGAGGCCGAGGCACGAAGGTCAGAGCACATGACGGCGGCGGCCGAGAGTCGCGCCGGGCCGCGCACCGTGGCCGTGCTTCCGTCCACCTTGATATTGGCGCCCATGCGCACCAGCTCCTGCACGTGCATGAAGCGGTTCTCAAAGATGTTTTCGGTCACTAGGCTGACGCCCTCGGCCTGCGTGGCCAGGGCCATGTACTGAGCCTGCATGTCGGTTGGGAAGCCCGGATACTCCTCGGTGGAGATGTCGGCCGCGCGCAGGCGTCCCTGGGTGCGCACGCGCACTGTGTCAGGCCCCAGAACCTCTACGCGCACGCCCGCCTCCATGAGTTTCGAGATCACCGCGCCCAGGTGCTCCGTCTTGCAGTTCGCCACGATGAGATCTCCACCGGTGATCGCTCCCGCCACCAGAAAAGTCCCCGCCTCGATGCGGTCGGGGTTGATGCGGTAGCGCGTGCCGTGCAGGCGGCTCACGCCCTGGACGCGAATGGTCGCTGAGCCCGCGCCCTCGATCTTCGCGCCCATGGCCGTCAGCATCGCGGCCAGGTCGGCTACCTCCGGCTCGCGAGCGCAGTTCTCCATCACCGTTTCGCCCTCGGCCAGCACTGCGGCCATCAGCAGGTCCTCGGTACCCGTTACCGTGATCTTGTCGAAGACGAGGTGTGCACCCTTCAGCCGCTTGGCGCGCGCCTTTAAGTAGCCGTGCTCCTGCGTGATCTCGGCGCCCATCCGCTCTAGCCCCTTGATGTGAAGGTCAATGGGCCTGCCACCGATGGCGCAGCCACCGGGCATGGCCACATCCGCACGACCAGTGCGAGCCACCAGCGGGCCCAGCACCAGCGAGCTGGCGCGCATGGTCTTCACGATTTCGTAGCGGGCCACAGGATCGGTTAGCCTTCCGCAACTGATCGTGGTGCAGTCGCGCGCCGCGCCTTCGCGCAGCTCCACCGCGGCGCCCATCGACACGAGCAAACGGCGCTCGGTCTCGATGTCATGCACCTGCGGGATGTTCTCGAGGGTGACCTCATCCTCGGTGAGGATGGCTGCTGCCATGCATGGCAGCGCGGAGTTCTTTGCCCCCGAAATGCGGACCGTGCCGACCAGCGGATTGCCGCCGCGAATAACGAACTTATCCATGAGACTGCGGAGTACTTTCCGGGAATGCTGAGGCAGGCTGAAACTTTCCAGCGCATTCCCAGGTTCCTAGTTTAAATGCGGAGGACCTACCCCCAGAAATCTGCCCATTTCGAAATACGGTTTGGCTGAAGAAAAATAGAAGAAAATGTTGGGCGGAATCTCGCACACCGGACTGGATCACAGATGTTGGCAGCTCCGGAAGATCGTGGCGGGAGGCGTGCTTCTTTGCTAAAGCAACCCGAAGCCCCTAGAGCAAAGGCCCAGCCACGCGGCTGGGCCTTTGCGTGAAATTATCTTCTGCAGTTACGGGGTTACCTATTGAATTGCGTGCTTGCCGTGCGGAATCGTAACGATCGCTGTCGGATTGGCGCCGCTGAGAGAGTAGGGCGTGTTCTCGGTCGCGTATTGAATGCTGCCGTTATTCGGATTGATGAGAAAACCAGAGACATCGTTGCCGAGGTGATTGGCCGTATAGACGAATCGCCCCAACGCTGCATCGATGATGATGTCCACCGGGTCGGAGTCGGTGGTGTTGTTGCCAGTGGTGATGGTGTTGATCACCGCTGAAGGAGTGCCCGTGGGTAGGTTAATGTCGTAGGCAGAAATGGTGTTCTGAAGAGAGTTGGAAACATAGATATAGAGACCGCGCGGGTCCACTACGACGGAAGTGGGCTCGCTGCCAGTTGGAAAGGGCCCGTTCACCATGAACGACAGCCGGCCGCCACCTTGAACGAGATATCCAATCAGTTGGTTGGAAGCGTAGTCAGTCGCGTACATGAGGCGGTTGGTGGGGTCTATGGCAATTGAAACGGGCTTAACTCCGGCTAGCCAGGGGCTGCCCGCAACCGGGGCCAATGTGCCTCCCGAACCCACCGTGTAGCCGAAAATCCAGCCCGGGTTGGCGTTGCTGGTCACCGTTCCGCCCGGATTGTAGGCCGATTGGTCGTACACCGCAACATATACGGCATTGTTATTGGCGAGTGAGGCATTGGGCGGTACGGAAACCGCAGTGGGAACAAGGATATCGCTCGTGTGGCCAGGCAGAGCAAGGGTTTCTGTGGCGACCACGGAACCTATGGCCCCTCCTGCTCCGATGGCGTACTCGGTGAGCGTGGCGGAATTGGTTCCGGAGACTACAAAGAGGTCGGTGTTCGTGCCATTGATGACCATGGCCACAGGGGGAGAGCTGGTCGTGATCTTGTCCTTCTGCGTCAGACCGCCCATATAGGCAATGCTGAAGTGAACAATAGTATTGTTCCCCTGGTTGGCGACGTAGAGATTGGCATAGTCAGAGGTGGCCGCCAAGGCAACTGGGTTGGTCCCGCCCGAAGGGAAGAGAGGCTGGTGGGCGGGGCGCAACGCACCCGATTCGGAGTCTACCGCATAGACTTCGATCTGGCCGCTGCTGCCAGGTGAAGATCCTGTAGAGTCCGCCGCAAACAGCCAGTCGATGGTGGTGATCAAGCAACCGGACAAGAGAGAGGCCACCACCAGGCCCAATGCCGAGACCAGAAAGAGGTGGCTCAATTTGCTAGACTTCATGCGCTTCCTTCGTCATGGGCCATCGGTTTCAAGCCCCCTCAAAACTTGTTAAGTTGCCCCGTGGCTATTGTAAAAGCCTGCTACGGGGGATGACCACAGGCTCCGCTTCCAGCGCAGAGCCGATGAGTGGCCTCATGCTACGGTGTTCCCGAGCCCGTAATTCCTGGGCCTGAAACCCCAGCGCCCGTACCGTTGTGCGGAATGGCCGCCACTGCGGTTGGGTTAGCGTCGGCCCCAGAGGGTGAAAACTGCGAAACTAGCAGCGATCCGTCGGTCTGACTCAACTGAAAGCCCGAAACATTGTTGCCAAGAAAGTTCGCGGTGTAAAGAAAATGATTGGTCGAGGGATCGATGCCAATGGCCACTGGCTCCGAGCCGGTGGTATAGGCCCCTGTGCGGATGAGGGATCCACTCTTTACCGTGAAAGCGGTCACAGTGGCATCCAGAGAGTTGGCTACGTAGACAAACGGGAAGGAAGGGTCCACCACGATTGCGCTCGGCTGGTTGCCCGCAGGAAACTCGTTGGTGCCGTTCGTGCCGGTCGTCATCGGAACCAAGTTCCCGGAATTTACGGTGTAGCCCAGTACCTGACCAGTTGCGTAGTCGGTGGCGTAGACGTAAGAACTCGTAGCATCGCTGGCGATCGCCGAGGGTTGTGTTCCCGCTCGGTACGGCGAGCCGCTCAGAGGCGTCAGTACTCCTCCCGGGCCGACCGAGAAGCCAAAGATGTAGCCCACGCTGGGCGTGACCGAAGAGTCGTAACCGGTAACGTAGACATAGGCGCCAGAATCAAGAACATTGACTCCGGTGGGCACGATTATGTCCGAGGCGCTTCTGCCCGCAAGCGTCAGCGGCCAATAGTTGGCGCTGATGGCTGCGTTGGTGGCCGGAGGTCCTATAGCGGTGGGGGTTGAACTGGTGCCCGCAGTGAGTGGATAAACGGCAATCGAGCCGGAGCATGGGTCCGCATCGGAACAGATCGGAAGCGGCTGGTAGAGATCGGCGACGAACATGTCCGATTTACTTACCGCCAGCGCTAAGGGGAAGATTCCTGGCGTATTCACCGTGTCATAGGAATAGAGCTTGCCGTCAATACCAATGACAAACTGAACGATGTTGTTGTCGTCCTCATTGACCACAAACAGACTGTCATAATTCGACGAGACAGCTTCCGCCACCGGATCACGCCCACCCGAAGGGAAGGGAGAAGTAGGTATCTGCCGCAGGCGGCCCGACTCTGAGTTGATCTCAAAGACATCGACCAGACCATACTGATTGGGCCCAAATGCTTTGGAGCTGGCCACATACATAAAATCTACGGTGAGTGTTTGCGTGATTTGCTGACAGGCAGTGACCAGCAGGGCAATGCAGAGGCTGGCAACAGAAACCAACGCAAGCTGGCTCGATTTTTTCAACTTCATGTGCATTGTTTCGTCAATGGGCCAAAATTGCGGCCTCGCCATTCTCTTTTTTGAGTTCAATTCCCGGGCGCCCTGGAAAGCCGCGTCCGGCATCTGACTGTATCCTCACCCACCACAACAGATTTCAGAATCCCGGAGCGGCTGGTAACATGTTGCGTCCCGCCCCAGTCCGCCGCCCTTCTACTGCGTACGGCCGTCCATCAGGCACCAGGTGGCCGGTCCCTGGAGTGGGTAATCGCTGACAACTCGCAGGGTATCGAGCGAGCCGGAATTCACATCGACGAACCTGCCGGTTACGCTCGAGTCGTTGTAATTGGCCGTGTAGACAAACTGGTTCGATGGATCCTCAACGATGCACTGGGGGCCGGCGCCCGAGCCAAACGGGTTGTCGGCGAGGAAACTGACCTGATAAGAGGGAGAGGTGGTGAGGAAATAGCCGGAAATGCCACTTTGCGAGTTGATCCCCACGGCGTTGTTCCCTTGGTTGGCCACATAAAGGAATTTGCCACCGTGTTCCAGCAAGAGCTCAATCGGGTTGGCAAGAGTGGGGTCGTCGGGGCTTATGCCGCTGCTCTCGGCCTGGAGCGCACCGTTGGCGCCCACGGTAAAGGGTAGAATCTGGCTGGGGGCGGAGACATTGCTTCCGTTGAACGAAGTCGTGATGGGCTCGTTATCGAGCACATAAATCACGCTGTTTGCTTCGACAATTGCCGTGCCGCCTGTGATGCTCAGTGGCTGAACGCTGTTCTGCGTGAGGGTCAGTTGTCCGCTCACTGGGGAGTAGGCGTATGGCCACACTGCGGTCCCTCCGGTATAGGGGAATGACCCGCCGGCCGTGCCTCCGGTTAGCGTGAGAACGACGCTATTCGATCCGCTCGCAGCCATCACAAAATCGACAGGGTTGGCCGGGACCGGAAAGTAGTTGATCGGCACCCCGCTGGCCTGAGTGACTTGAGCATTGGGCACCAGCGACAGGCGGCCCGTCGTCTGATTGATCTGAAAGACGGTAATGTCTCCGCAGGTCTTTACTCCCGTTCCCAGCGCCAAAGTGCAGCCATTGGTGGCCGGATTGTAGGAGGCTGCGTAGTTGTCGGGGGCATCGTGGTCAAGCACCATTAGGTAGTTGCCGGTGACATCCACAATGATGCGGAAGGGGTTGACCCCCTGGGAGAAAAAGGTCTTCTGCGGAGTGAGAATTCCGTTTCCGCCCACCGAGAACTGGGTGATGTTCGAGTTCTGGCAGGGGTCCGCCGTGGTGCAGTTCAAACCGCCCTGGGCATTCACGCCGCGGTTGAGAACATAAAGGAAGCGGCTCCCGGAGGTCAGCACGGCGCGCACCGGGTTGGCCCCTCCCGAGGAGACCGGCAGACCGTTGATCTGCGTCAAGAGGCCTCTGTTGTGGCCGATCTTGAAGCCGCTGATGATGCCGTTGCCGGTGGGTTGGGCGGTCACCAGCCCGGTGACGAACAAATAGCCGACCGTATAACTAACAACGCAAGACGAAACGCCGAGGATGACGCCAACCGAGAGGGTGCCTATCAGAAGTATCTTGCCGAGTTTCCTAAACTTCATGCCATTCCTTCATCCTGGTCAGGCCTGCGCCGCCAAGTTTGATCGTTCCCGAGCAATGCTGGGTTGGGACGGGTCCCTGATGCATTGTAAAAGGCGACGGCGGGTTGTGCCTAGTCTTGGTTTCCGGCCGGCAAACCAGGTCTTCGCCAGGGCTGTGTCGTCGCTGCTGCCAATGCTCGCTGGTTCTTACTTCAGTCGTCTTTGGCCCTTGGGGTTGAGTGCATTTGCCGATTGGACGGCCTAAAAAGGTCAAACATCACCACGCGGGTCGAGCCTACCACACGCGGCAAGAGTTGACCGGGTACATCGGCTGGCCCTTGGTGCAACCGAAAGCCTTGCCAAACGCGCTAAAGTTTTGAACCGTGCCGTTCACGCGCCATTTGCCAGGCGAATGTGGGTCAACCAGCGCAGCCTGTCTCGCATATTGCTCGGTTTGGTTCTGGCACCAAACCTGTGCAAAGGCGATGAAATAGCGCTGCGCCTCGGTGTATCCGCCAACCTTTTCGTTGATGGATTTGCCTTCCGCCGCCAGAGTATCCAGCAGTGCCATGTAAGCGATGCGCAAGCCACCGTTGTCAGCGGTGTTCTCGCCCAGCGTGAGTCGACCGTTCAAATGCTGGGCGGGCGTATTGCCCTGTGCCGGAGCGGCCACAAAGCCGCTATACTCCTTGGCGATGCACGCGGTCCGCTCATCGAAGGCCTTGCGATCTGCCGGCGTCCACCATGTCCGCAGATTGCCGTGGCCGTCGTACTGCGACCCTTGGTCATCGAAGCCGTGCGTCATCTCGTGGCCGATCACTACGCCGATGCCGCCGAAGTTCACCGCCGGGTCAGCCCTGAAGTCGAAGAATGGCGGCTGCAGAATGCCCGCCGGGAAGTTGATATCGTTGAACGACGGATCGTAGTAGGCGTTCACCGTGGGCGGCGTCATGTCCCACTCCTGCTCGTCAGGCGGCTTGCCTAGTTTGGCGTAATTGTAGTTGCGTTCGAAGACCGCGCTCCGGTGCAGATTTCCAATCAGGTTGTCCGGGGAGACCTTGAGACTGGAATAGTCGCGCCACTTTGACGGATAGCCGATCTTGTTGCGGATCATAGCCAGCTTTTGCTCGGCGGCCTTCTTCGTGGTCTCCGTCATCCATGGTAGTGTCTGGATGTCCTGGGACAGTGCCTTTTCGAGCGCCGCCACCATCTGGTCTGTCCTTTGCTTGGCCGCGGGAGGAAAGTTTTGTTTTACCCAATCCTGGCCGACCGCCTCTCCCATGGCCTGATCGGTCATCCGGGTACACATCTTCCAGCGCGGCATCGGTTGTTTTTGGCCGGCCAGGGTCTTTGAGAAGAAGTCAAAATTCGCATCGAAGAAGGCTTTGGGTAGATCCTGGGCCTGGCCGTGCAACACATGCCAGCGCAGATAGCTCTTCCAGGCGCTCAGCGGCTCGCTCTCGATCAGGCCGCTTAATGCCTTGAAGTAGTCTGGGGACACTACGTCCAGGGTGCTGAAGTGGCCGATGCCCACCGTATGAAAATAGGTGTTCCAGTCGAAGTTCGGCGCCAGCTTGTCGAAGTTCGCCAACGTATAGATGTGGTAAACCGCCTCGGGATTGCGCCTTTCGGTGCGGCTCATCGAGGCTTTGGCCATGGCGGTTTCGATGGCCATCACCGCGGAGGCTTCTTGGGCGGCCCGCGTCGGCGTATCGCCAGCCAACGTAAACATCTTCTTCACGTGCGCGATGTATTCGGCACGAATCTGCGCGAAGTGCGGCGAGTCCACGATGTAGTAATCGCGGTCGGGTAGTGAGAGCCCCCCTTGATCGATTTGCGCGATCTGTCGCGAGGAGTTCTTTTGGTCCTGGCCGACGCCGAATTCAAAGAAACCGTCGGGCGTGCCCTGATTCTCCAGGGTGGCGAGCAACGTCGGGAGTTGCCTGGTGCTCTTCAGGCGCGCAATCAGCGCCCACGAGGGCTTGATGGGCGCCAGACCCCGTTCTTCAATCGCTTTCGTATCCATGCAGGCTGCGTAAAAATCGCCGTACTTTTTTTGCAGGGGTGTCTTGGGGGCCTTGGCAGCGGCGTTCAGATCTTTCCACAGCAGGTATTGATTGCGCTCCTGTACCAGCGAGAATGACCGCATCCAGCGTACCTGATCGGGCGGGATGGGATTGTTCTTCATCCAGTTGCCGCAAGCGTATTGGTAGAAATCCGTGCACGGATTCGCGCTGGTATCCATCGCTGCGGCGTCAAAACTCTTGACCGCCAGAGGTTCGATAGGAGTGGAGTCGTTGGATTGTGGGGCCGCAGGCGCCTGCGCTAGTGCGGTTCCACCCGCCAGAATCATGACGAGTGCAAAACGGAGGCTGTTCATTTTATTGGACCTCCTTCATCATACAGCAGGTGGGAGCGAGGAACCGGCACCGGCGGAAAACTAGGATTCTGTCGCGGGACGAAGGATTGGCGACCGCAGGGCGATCCGATTGGACGGCTTTCAATGACGGCCGGGATGCGGGCAGACCATGAGCTTGGCCCTGGAAGTTCAATCCCAGGCCTTGATCTGTAAAAAGGGAATGACCACTCAGATCCATCTGGCCTTCACGTTCGTGGTGGAAGAGAGCGCATGAATCCGGCGCTTTGGCGTCTCTGGAGGTCGCCGACGTCCCGGCGATGGGAGTTCGGTACCGGCGGACGAGTGTCGCATCTCGTGGCGCGACCCTTGCTGATCTCGCCTTGCTCTCCGCTCGGCTTGACGGGGAAACCGGCGGGCGTGGGGCGGCACCTTGCACCTGGCTACCCGTCACCGGCTAACCCTTTACGACGCGCCTTACCTGGAACTGCCCGCTTGACGCAGGCTGCCGCTGGCCAGTTTGCATGCGGAATTGAGGATCGCGGCGCGCGCCGACAAGGCACCGTTGCTGGGACTTTGCAACGAGGAGTGCGCTCTGGTTGCGTCTTCGGTGCCGGTGCTTTGCGAGGAAGCGCCGTGATTTGGACACTACGTGTAGTCGTGGGCCTTGTGCCTCCGGTTGGGGATCTAGGACGTTCGAATACGTCGTGCCTAGGTACGGTCTGTTTCATGTGCGTTCTGCCGCCGAGTGCTAAAATCTGTCAGTGCCGGGTCCTACGCGACGTAATCCCGCCAACCCCGCCAGGTCCGGAAGGAAGCAACGGTAACGGGCTAGTACGGGCGCAGTAGGTCACCCGGTACTTTTTTGGATTGCCCCACCGGGTTTTCTAGGGGCGAAGGCGTCTTCATCCAGCATGGAACATTCTTCAAGTCCCGCACGGCCAGCATGGGTGCCTTTCCACCCGGCCGCAGAGAAAAGACCGCGGCGAAGGTGGGAATGCCCGCGGTAAAGGTTCGTATGGGTAGCGTAGTGCAAGGAGACAAGAATTGAGCCTGACCGTTCGCCCAGTGGTGGGCCGGCGCGCGAAGATCACGGCGCTGGGGACCTACGTCCCCCCCGATGTTCTGACCAATCAAGACCTGGAAAAGATGGTGGAGACCAGCGACCAGTGGATTCTGGAGCGCACGGGGATCCGCGAACGGCACGTGCTGGCCAAGGGCAAGGGCGTGAGCGATATCTGCGTGGAGGCGGCGCGGAAGGTGCTTTCCAGCCGCGGCATCGGGCCGGAGGACCTAGAGGTCATCATCGTGGGCACGGTGACGCCGGACATGATGTTCCCGTCGACTGCCTGCCTGGTGCAGAACAAGATCAAGGCGCCGCATGCGTGGGGCTTCGATGTTTCCGGCGGCTGCTCGGGGTTTGTGTACGCGCTCCAGGCGGGCGTGAAGATGGTGGAGAGCGGCGCCTACAGCAAGGTGCTGGTCTGCGGCGCCGACGCCAATACGCGCATGACCGATTACACCGACCGCACCACCTGCGTGCTGTTTGGGGATGGCGGCGGAGCGGTGCTGCTGGAGCCGGCTGAAGAGGGCGAGATCGGCTTTATCGACGCGGTGAACGAGATCGACGGCGCCGGGGGCGTGAGTTTGAACCTGCCCGCCGGCGGCAGCTTGAACCCGTCCACGCACGAGACGGTGGACAAGAAAATGCACTTCATCCACCAGGACGGGCCGGCGGTGTACAAGTTTGCGGTGCGCAAAATGGCCGAAGCCACGGCGACGCTGCTGGAGCGCAACGGGGTGTGCGGCAAGGATCTGGGCTGCTTTATTCCCCACCAGGCCAACAAGCGGATTATCGAATCGACGGCGGAGCGGCTGGGATTGCCTTCGGAGCGCGTGATCGTCAATATCGACAAGTACGGCAACACCTCGGCTGGAACCATTCCACTGGCCATGGAAACGGCGGTGGAAGAAGGCAAGCTGAAGAAGGGCGACCTTGTGTTGCTGGCGGCCGTGGGCGCGGGGTTCACAGTGGGCACGGTGCTGCTGCGGTGGGAAATCTGAGGTCCAACGAGTCAGCGAGTCAGTCACAGCGCTTGAAAGCTGAAGCTAGAAGCGGAACGCCGGTTCGTCATATACTGTGCTCCACCCGGCCGGGCAGGGGTAACGGTCGCGGAATGAGGAGCGGAGGCTGACCATGGAAGTGGAGTTCACCGCCAGGCAAGTGAAAGTCCCCAAGGCGCTGCGCGATTTTGCGCAGGAAGGAATGGATCGGATCGGCCGGATCCTGGGGCGCAGCGCAAACGGTAATGTCGTTTTCAGCTCCCAGAGACATCTGCAGATTGTGGAGCTGAGCATCAAGGCGCGGCTGCAGAAGATTGCGGCGACGGGGAAGGCAAACACGCTGGAAAGTGCGCTTCGCCAGGCGATTGCGCACGCGGAGCACCAGGCGCTGCGGTATCGGGACCGGAAGCTGGTAATGAAACGGCTGCCCAAGGAAGAAAAGGTGATGACCGCGCCGCCGGTAGCGCGGGCGAAGGCGCGGGCCTTGCAGGCGGAAGCCGAGCCGGCCGATGGCAACGGAGCCCGCGCGGGGGGCAGGACGCGTGCGGCGATCGCCGTACATTCTTTTCCGGCCAAGGCGGCGGTGGTGGAACCGCACGTGGTAAGAAGCGGAGAGGCATTTGCCGCCCGGCTCATGACGATCGAAGAAGCGGTGAAGGAGGCCGAGTTTCGCGATCGCGACCTGCTGATCTTCCGGACCGCGGCGGGCGAGATGTTTGTACTGCATCGCCGGCGCGACGGGCAGATGGAGCTGGTGGAGTTGCCGTAAGCGCAAGTGAGCCGATGAGAGCCGCGCACCCAAGGCGCGGCGGAAAACTTATCGGGGGCTCGAGTGTACCCCCGCGAATCCCCTTCTGAAGAGACGTCCGGCCTCATCGCACCCGCGTCTGCGTCTAACTCATCTTCTGCACCGTAATTTCGGAAGTAATTCTTTATCGGCGTGTTGAAGTTTTTGAAAATGGCGTAGTGACACGCTTTTTCTTCCTCCGCGCCAGTCCCAATTCCCGAGTTTCCGCACCCCGGCTCCTGCCCTCGACAAGAACCGCCCGCCGAACACGCGCATAGGCTTCCACGGTGTACCTGCCTCCGGTATCCAACTGAAAATAAGACTCTTGGCCGGTGGA
>JAKABE010000070.1 GCA_021801945.1 Acidobacteriota bacterium | reverse complement strand
TAGTGGTCGACTACTTTGTCGCTATATGCCATCGTTCCTTTCTCCTCTCGCGGGGGAAGCCGCGTGTTAAGTCTTTCAACTTTCAGCTACCAGCCTTCAGCTCATTTGATGCCGTCCACCAATCGACGACTCGCTGAAAGCTGAGAACTAAAAGCTGTTCGTTAATGCGCCTGCCACTCGATCTTGGTCAGGTCAATGCCCTCTTTCACCATCTCATAGAGGGGTGAAAGCTCGCGCAGTTTCTTGACAATATCCACCAGTTTGGCGGCAACGTAATCCACCTCGGCCTGGGTATTGAAGCGTCCCAGCCCGAAGCGGATGGAGCTGTGCGCCACATCGTCGCCCAAGCCCAGCGCCTTGAGCACATAGGAAGGCTCAAGCGTAGCCGAGGTGCAAGCCGAGCCGCTGGAAACCGCCACGTCGTTAATGCCCATCAGCAGCGACTCGCCCTCCACGTACAGAAAACTCATGTTCAGGTTGCCGGGCAGCCGGTGCTCCATGGAGCCGTTGACGTGAACGCAATCCAGTTCCGCTTCAATCTTTTCCCGCAGCCGGTCACGCAGGCCGCGCAGATAGGCCGCCTCGGAATCCATCTCCTCAAGAGCGATCTCGCACGCTTTGCCCAGACCCACGATGCCGGGAACGTTCAATGTGCCGGACCTCATGCCGCGCTCGTGGCCGCCGCCGTCGATCTGCGCCGCGATCTGCACGCGCGGGTTGCGCCGACGCACGTAAAGCGCCCCGACGCCCTTGGGCCCATAAATCTTGTGCGCGGAGATCGAAGCAATATCCACGTTGTCCGCAACCACGTTGAAGGCAACCTTGCCCACCGCCTGCACCGCATCGGTGTGGAAGATCACGCCCTTCTCGTGGCAGATCTTGCCGATCTCGCGGATGGGCTGCAACACGCCGATCTCGTTGTTCGCGGCCATGATGGTGACCAAAATGGTCTTGTCGTCGATGGCCCGCTTCAGGTCTTCCAGGTCGATTAGCCCGTCTGCCTTCACCGGCAGATAGGTCACGCGATAGCCGTACTTTTCCAGCCGCTTGCAGGTGTCCAACACCGCCTTGTGCTCGGTCACCTGGGTGATGATGTGGTTGCCGCGCTCACGGTACATCTCCGCCACACCCTTGATGGCCAGGTTGTCACTCTCGGTGGCCCCGGAGGTGAAGATGATCTCCTTAGCAGTGGCCCCGATCAGCTTAGCGATCTGCTCGCGCGCCGCATCCACGGCCTTCTCGGCCTCCCATCCAAACGAATGGTTGCGGCTGGCCGCGTTCCCGAACTTGGTGGTCAGATAAGGCATCATTGCGTCCAGCACCCTGGGATCGAGCGGGCTGGTAGCCTGGTTATCCATATAAATCGGCAGGTGAACACCCGCCGGCGCCTCAACTTGGCTGACAACTGTACTCATCTCAATTCTCCGTCCTCATCACTTTTCCGCCATCAGCAGAAGGGGGTTATTCGCTTCTAACTTCAATTTCCTTAAAATGTTAGGGCAACCAGGCCGTCTCCAGCACGCGCCTGTCCCGAGGGATGTTCATGCTCGGCCAGATCCTGAATGCTGATGCTCTTCAGCACGCCGGCAATCGTTTCGTTGACTCGTGCAAGCGGTTCCTTGATGGTGCAGCTCGGGGTCAGTTCGCAGGACTTGGTCCCCTTGGTGCAGGAGGTGATGAAAAAAGGCCCATCGATGGAATGAATCACCTCGTAGGCCGAAATCTCGCGTGCATCCCTCGCTAACGCATAGCCGCCGTTCATCCCGGCGTGGGAGCGCAACAGCCCCGTTTTGGTGAGCCGCTGCAACACCTTCGCCAGCAATTGCGGCGGAATGCCGTAGGCATCCGCCACATCCTTGGCGCTCAAAGCGGACATCTCCGGGTGTTCGGCCAGGTACTTGAGCGCCATTAACCCGTAATCCGCCTTCTTGGTCAGCTTGAGCACGAAATATCCGACTCCTTCGATCCGAATTCAGTATACGACCGTTTCTGTCGGGGTTTCAAGCCCATCCGTATGCTCTTTGCACGCCTCGGGGAGCAAAAAATCTTGACCCTGAGCTTCGTTTCCACAACAATCGATTTGCAACGGACGCAAAGACCGCTACAATTTGGCGGAAAGAGTAGTGATTTTCGCGACGCAAGCCATGGCGACCGCCTGCAGACATCCAAGAGTTCGAATCGTCTCCCGGCACGAGGATACAGAGTTTGTCGAGTGCCTGGAGTGTGGCGAGGTCTTTGACTCCGAAGAGTTCCACGACATGGAGATTGAGGATTCCGCTGAAACAGAAAGCGTTTCGGACGATTCTTAAGCCATGGTTAACCCGTTCGGGGCCGAGGATTCGTCACGATCGGGGTCAGACAGCGGTAAGCTCTTGCAGAATCAATTCACGCAGCAGAACAATTTCCACTAGATTTTGCGCTTGCCTTGAGTCATTGGGGGCGGGTAACGCGGAACTCGTGAACGAGGGTTTCTGTCCTGCTGTGAGTTCGGCAATACGACCTAGGCGCAATTGGCAGCGATCGGTGCTGGACTGGACGACGTCTGCGGTTTATCAGGTAGCTCGAAGCGTCAGCACCCTCCAGCCGAATTTCCGCGGTATCCTGAGACCATTCCCGCTCTTCGGGAGGCCGACGGACAGCGCTCTCCCGGAATTCCTTGGAATAATCCCTCGGATTCCCGATCAACCCTCCCCATTGATTGAATGAAGAGTGTCGACATCATCATCTTCACCTTCTCAGTTTTTTGCGGGGGGGGCAGACCAACAATGACCGCTTCAAAATCATCGACTTCAATGTGGCGGGAAAAAGCAGATGCACGACCGGAATCGGCCATATCGCTTGCATTATCTAAGGATTACGATGGTCGGGGCGGAGGGATTCGAACCCCCGACCCTCTGCTCCCAAAGCAGATGCGCTACCAGACTGCGCTACGCCCCGACACTGTGCTTCGATTGTAGCGCGATTGGGCTTGGCGCTGACCTGGAGAGCTTGACCGACCGCGTACAGTGTGAGGCAGCGCGCCTCCTTCTCCATGGTCAGCCGCACGGTACGCTGCCAACGCCGCATTTGATTCTTTCCCTGAGGCGTATCTAGCCCGTTATTGGCGGCGAGCCGGCTGCCACATAGCCTGCATCTGCTCGAGTGAGCGGCCCTTGGTTTCGGGCACCATTCTCCACATAAACAAAGCGGCGAACACACTCATGACACCGTAGATCCAGTAGGCGAAGCCGTGATTGAAGTGGTGGACCAGATAAGGATTGTTATCGAGGATAGGAAAGGTCCAGCTAACGAGATAGTTGGCGATCCATTGCGCCGCAACGGCGACGGCCATGGCCTTGCCGCGGATCTGGTTGGGGAAGATTTCGCTTAAGAGCACCCAGGTGACTGGCCCCCAGGAGACGGCGAAGCCGGCAGTATAGATCAACATGCAGATGAGCGCCGCGACGCCTTGACCGCCTAACCAGAATTCCGTACCCAGAGCAATCATGCTTGCCGCCATGACAAGCGCGCCGATGATTTGGAGGGGCTTGCGGCCGAAGCGGTCCACGGTAAATATGGCGACGGTAGTGAAGGTAAGATTGACGGCACCGACGATGATGGTTTGGAAGAGCGAGGCATTGGTGGTGAGGCCCATGCCTTCGAAAATGTCGGTGGCGTAGTAGAGCACGACATTGATGCCAACGAATTGCTGAAAGACCGAAAGCATAATGCCGATAAGGACCAGAAGCACACCGAAGGAAAATAGCCTGCCGGAGTGATGCTCGGTGAGCGAGGCGCGGATTTCGGCGATTTCGTGTTCGCCTTCCTCGGGCGTGACCAGTTTGGCGAGCACAGCGCGGGCGCCGCTCTCATCGCCCCTGAGCATGAGGAACCGCGGGGTTTCAGGGACAAAGAACAGCAGCAGGAGGAAAAGGGAGGCGGGAACCGCGCCCGAGAGGAACATGTACCGCCATCCGATAGCGTCGAGCCAGGCATCACCGCTACCGCTTTTGGAGATGCCGAAGTTTACGAAGTAAATGACCAACATGCCGAAGATGATGGCGAACTGATTCCAGGCAACTAAGTTGCCGCGGACTTTGGGGGGCGCGATCTCGGCAATGAACATGGGCGAGAGCATGGAGGCGAGACCAACGCCGATACCGCCGAGGATGCGATAAGCGACGAAGTTCCACATGTAACCCGGCCCACCGTGGCCGATGGGAGCAAAGGGAAACTCCGGCGCAGAGGCGCCCAGCGCGGAGATAAGAAAGAGCACGGCGGCGATCATCAGACCGCGCTTGCGGCCGATGTGGGTGCTGACCCAGCCGCCGACGAGACCGCCGATGACGCAGCCGATGAGGGCGCTGGAAACGACAAAGCCGAGTAACGAATTGGCGGCGTTGGCCTGAGCCGCGCCTCTCAGATTCGCGAATCGCGGATCGATGAAATACGCTTTCAGGCTGTTGACAGCACCGTTGATTACGGCGGTGTCGTAGCCGAAGAGCAAGCCACCCAAGGTGGCAATCAGGGTGAGCAGGACGACATTTCGATTGATACGCGGCATAGAGCTCCCAAAAGTTTGCGGCGGGACCGAAGGCATTGATCGGCCATTGCCATGATAGTGTATTGGGCCGGCAGGGCATGCGCGGAGGGGGTCTTGACTTCATCCGCGCCCACGACATGGTGTGCTTCCATCTGCACAATCACTGGCCGACGGGAGAGTCGGATGGAATCGCGGAGGGGATGGCCAAAGAACTGGGCTGGCCCGACTATATGCCCGATCCTGCCAAACCCTCGCATTTCAAACTGCCTCCGACGACGCTGTTGGGGCTGGCAAAGGATCTGTCAGCCAGGCTGAACGACCGGACATTGAGGGTTGTCGGCAATCCGAGTCTGCCGGTTTCCAGGGTGGCTGCGCACTGGGGCAGTTCAGCGCAGATCCCGACGATTCATCCGCTTAACCAGCCAGTAGAAACTGGTACTGGTGGGGCATGCGCATGAATGGGAGTCAATCGAGTACGTGCGGGATCAGATCGCTGAGGGCCAAAAAAGAGCATGCTTCTGCTCGACGAGTCGCGTTCAAAGCAGGCGGGGAGGAAGTATGGTGCGGAATGGCTGAAGACGTTCATCCCGGAGGGTCCGGTCGAATATATCCCCGTAATTGAGCCTAATTGGAACACGCAGCATCCCGTCTCGGAGATTGAGAGCATTTAGGAACTCCCGCAGATTTCTGCTGGTTCGTTCGCAACCTGCAGGAGCCTGATTCCCAGAAAACGTCTCGCAGCTTAGGCAGACCAAACTAGGTGATGGGCCGGGGCTTGACCGCGATAGCCGTGATCGGGACCACGGTTCCGTTGCCGGAGAAGATACAGCCAGCATCGACGCCTCCCGCCGAGACCGGCGTACACGCAGGCAGTTTGGGGCTGACCTGTTGGGTATCTGTGGGCACCGACGTGGAAGTGATGATGTGCGGAATGCTGATGAAGTGAATCTTGTCGTCGCCGGCCGTGGCAACGAAGAAGATGGTGTCGTCAGGGCTGAAGGCGCCGACCAAGGGAGCAGTGATGTTCGCGCCACCCTCAAGGGTGACATAGTTCAGCGTACCAGGGGCGCCGGGCAAGTAGTAGGGCAGCAACGCATTGGATGTGGTGCCGGTGTAGGTCACAAAGGCCAGGGGCTCACCCTGCGATTGCCCTATGGCGACGGGAGTCGAACCGGTAACCACCTGATTCACCGACGTGGCATCAACATTGGTGATCTGTGTCTGGGTGTAGCTGCTGGTGATTGGAAGCGGCGAAAGAGTTTCCACCTGGGTGGAACCGGTGCCGGTAACGGTGACGGGACACTGAGCCGGCGTTGCTATTCCATTGGCCTGCGGCTGGCTGGGAATCGTGATATCGATGTCGTTGAGCGTGATTCCGCCCCCGGTGAGCGCCTGCGCGGTCAAGATATGATGGCCGTCGTCGGTGGCCGCCAAGGCGTCGCTTTGCACCGGTTCCGAATCAGCTTGTGGATAGAAGGTCATGCTGGACGTGTTTCCCACGGTGCCCTTCGGACACCAAGTGTGGGCGACGGTGGGATAGCCGCGGAGGAACGCGCCAACTCCCGGAATGGTGACTGCCGGGGTTTGCGTGGGAGCCGCAGGCGCCACGTTGGGCGGCGTTGTACAGGAAGGCTCCGCATCGAGCGGCAGCGGGCTGGCCGGCAGGTTGTAGGTACTCCAACCGGTGGCCGCGCTATAGACATAGAGCGTGTTGGTATGGCCCGAAATCAACTGCGTCGGGCAACTTGCTGGCGTATTCAGATTGGCGTTGTCGGTGATGTAGAGGGTCTTCGAGTCCGGGGTCCAGACGGCGGCGTTGCCCATGCCGGGAAACGTGGAAAAGTTGCCGCTAGCGACGTTGTAGAGATAAAAAAGATGGCGCGCCTGGTCGTTGACCAACACCTGAGAATTGTCCGGCGACACGGCCAGCACCACACCGGGAATCGAGGGGTCTTCTTTCGTAAGAGTGTTGGTGGTCGTGCTATAGATCATCAATTCGCGGGGTGACCCGAAATAGAGATTATTACCGCTTTGGTCCATCAACATGGAGTTAGGAACGTAAGGCAGGCGAACATTGGAGCCAAGGGCGCCTGTAATCAAATTGACAGGAACGAAATACAGGGACTGGCCCGGCGCAGAGAAATACGCGTAGTCGCTGGCTGTACCGGGAGTGGTAATCGAAACGGGATTCGAGGAAATCGATAAGCCGGTGCCATTGAAGCCAAATTCATTGATAGGGGCGGGATTGCAATTGTTTGGCTGGCAGATCGCGTAGACTGAGGCCACGCCTGGGAAATTGGTGGTAATGGTGCCACCGGTGCCCGCAGTAATGTCGATCAGGTTCGTGGATTGGTAGTCGAGGGTAAGGCCCGTAATGGGGTTACCCTTGGTATCGAGGACGGTTGTGGTCAAATTCTGAGGCGTGCCTTGGGCAACGGTGCCAGAGGTTTTTCCATTCGCCAGCGTAACGCTGATAGAGGCCGGCGGGCATGTGGAGAAGTAGCCGGCCGAGGCGCCGGAACTGGCGATCGAAGCGGTGATCGCAGTGGTGCCAGGCAACTCGGCGGTGATGGTGTTGTTGATGGGGTTGATGGAGGCCACTGAAGTCGTGCCCACGTTGAAGGTAAGCGTACCAATTGCCTGGGAACAATCGGGAACCGAGTTCGAACCGGGGGCGCAGAGAAGAGTCTGCACGCCGTTGTTGTCGTAGTAGGCCTTGGCGTCAAGTTTCGCCGATTGCCCCTGAGACAGACAACTCGATGGGCCGACAAGCGACACTGAGGTTATAGGAGGGTGAACCCATATCTCGACAGGATTGGAAGTAACGGCCTGGGCCGTGGCCGTGATATAGGCGACGCCGTAAGGCAAACCCTTGGTCGAGGGCATGGGAGCGGGGAAATTACAGTAGGTGTAATCGGCAATGCCGCCGCCAGTATTGCGATTCCAGGTGCCGGCACAGATCTGGCCCGTCGGCGAGATGTCAACCAACTGATTGTTAGTGGTTCCCCAAGTAATGGAGTTGGTGCCCACGGTGAGATCGACGCCCTTGCAGCTAAGGGCCGTGGGCGACTGTACTTGAATGGTCTGCCCGAAGGCCAGCGAGATACCCGCGAGCTGCGGCTGCAAGATGAGTTGGGCAACTTGGTTCGTCCTCAACCCGTACCCCGAACCGTTACAGGTGTTTGCCGCCGGGTTGCGTGAGCAACTGGTGATCGAGATTCCGGCTGGAATGGCCACCGCGAACAAGCTAACAAGCGTAAAAAACCGCCGCATGAATCCTCCCCGCTCCGCCCGGGCGCGCACGGAACGGTCTTTACGAATCCGACAGAAAAAATTACCTCATGGCCATCCCGACCCAAACCCAAGGATGACCTTGACCGGTGGGCTCTGCCCAATCCGGATGACCCGACGGCATGCGCCCGCAGGCCGCCAGGTGCCAACTACGCTGTCAAAGACTCCAAGGTGAAAGTGTATCAGGCCGGGGGCCACCCTTGGCCGAGAGCGCATTGAAGAGAATCACTCTCGAGTAGAGTGTCACGGGGAGGCTTGGCGAGCAAGTGCGCCCGGGGTGTCTGACGGCATGTAGCGGGCAAACCACCGGGCGGCCCGCTCCAAAACGTCGCGATTGTCTGCTGGATTTACGAAGCCGTGGCCCTCGTTGGGATAGACGACCAGTTCTGTGGGCACATGCAGGTCTCGCAGCGCATGCCAGAACTCGAACGACTGTGGCGCCGGGCACTCTCCGTCCCTGCCTCCCACCACGACCAGCGTGGGAGTGTGAGCCTGCCTGATGAAGTTGATGGCAGAGCTCTTAGCGTATACCGCAGGATCAGCGTAAACCGACGCGCCGAAATAAGGAATCATCCACTGATCAATCGAGTTTTCTCCGTAGTAACTGAGCCAATCGGAAATACCGGCCCCAGCCACGGCTGCCTTGAAGCGACGGGTCTGGGTGACAGCGAACATCGTCATGAATCCGCCGTAACTCCAGCCGGTGACCCCCACGCGATCAGGATCGATGGGATACTTGGCTTCGACCGCATCCACGCCGGCCAGAATGTCGCGTAGGTCGCCGTACCCGAAGTCCTTGCGGTTGGCCTCGGTAAAGGCTTCGCCTTGCCCGAAGCTGCCGCGCGGATTGGGCTGCAGCACGAAATAGCCCAACGCCGAAAATGCAGCGGGGCTCAGACTGCCGCCCGCTCCCCAACGCGGAATCACCGCCGAGGCCGGCCCGCCGTGGACCTCAACGATGAGCGGATACTTGTGAGCTGGGTTGTAGTCTTTAGGCAGCATCAGCCAACCTTGCACCTGAAAGCCCTGGTTTCTCCAGTTGACCGAGACGGATTTGCCCCAGGCCGGCTCAACACCGCGGTTGATGTGGGTGAGCTGGTTCAAACCGGCGAATAAACTCGCCGCACTTGCTGTGGATTGCGCGCTGGGCTGGACGGCGTAAATCTCCGGCGGGCGATCAAGGGTGCTGGCAACGAACACAAACAGCGAGCGGCTGGCTGTGCCGGAAAGGCTGAATTCGAAGCGACCATCGCCCACAGCGCCGGGGAAGCGGAAGACTGTTCCGTCGGCCGCCCCGGACACCTCCGGTCCGGCCGGGTTGCCGCGCAGGGCCAGCCGGAAGAGCCGGCAATCGCCGCCCACGATCTCATCCACATAGAGATGCCGGCTGCCGTCCCATGTGATCCAGACCGGCGTGGAGTCCCGGTGCGGTGTCAGATCCCGCGGCTGGCCACCCACCGCGGAGACGATCCACACGTCGCCGCCCGTCACGCCCTGGTCGCTCATCAAGCCGCCAATGAACGCAATCGTTTTTCCATCCGGCGACCAGCGAGGCAGGGCTATCTGCAATCCATGCAGTGGGCCGGTGATAACGCCGGGGTCGAGCACCAAGTGCGGAGCGAAACAGCCGTCCTGCGCCGTGGCAGAACAGGCCAGAGCTTTCGTGGTTGGCTCGGCAGGGTCGGCTACGCGCTGCGTGTAGAGCTTTGCGACCCACCAGTTATTCTCGCCGGGCGGGTCGGCGGCGATATAGGCAAGAGAGTTCGAGTCCGGTGACCAATGGAACTCATACACATGGAGATTGGGCGGTGTGATGAAAGTGGGCGGTTGCGGCTCGGGGGCATCCGTCTGGACCATGGCCACGCGCTGCACTTCAAGGTCGGTCTTGCCGATCACTCCAGAGGGCGGCTTTTGGGCAGCCAGCGCTCCAGCGGGACGTTGCACGCCTGCTACATAGAGAAAAGCCAGGCGGCTTCCATCGGGCGAAAACGCAGGATCATGCACGTAACCGTGCAGCGCGGTGAGACGGCGGGCTACGGTCCCACCGAGTCGCCAGAGGTAGAGGTCTGCCTGGTCGCCGGGATCCGCGCAGTCAGACAGAAACACCAGCGTCTGCGAATCGGGCGACCACGCAACCTGGCCTTCTCTACATTGCTCGTACGCATCGTTGGCCGCGGCTACGCGCACACTACGGTGGAGGTTCTTGAGCGGCGCGACAAGGATCTCGCCGGCTCCGCGCGCTCCCTCGATCCAAGCCAAGCGCTTGCCATCCGGAGAGACGGCAACTTGGCCGAAGAAGCGGCCCCGGTTGAGGCTACGCAACACCTCCTCGATGTGCGCGGTGGCATTGGCTGGGGGTTGCTGCGAGTTCTGCTCTGCCTGCACGGAAAAGCTGAAGGCAAAACAGAGGGACAAAGCGACGCCGGACAGGAATGCGGCGCGAACGATCGTGCGACGCGGGAACCAAACCATGAATGAGATGCTATCAGGGCGCCAAACGCGCTTCATTTGCCCCGGCGGCCGACCATCAGCACGGAAAGACCGAATGGCACGACAGGACGGCCCCCGTGGGCAGGCAAGACGATCTTCGCCGATCGCAGGCTGGGCGCGTTCGCTGGCTGCGCCTTTACAATAGAGAAGTCGAATGACCCCCATTGCACTAGGAATCAGATGATCCATATTTCCGGCCTGCCTTCGCCTATGAACTGGCGCGGGGTCTGGCTTGTCGTCGCGGCTTTTTTGGCTGGGGTGCTGAATGCCGTGGCCGGGGGCGGATCTTTTCTCTCGTTTCCCGCTCTTCTGGGCATGGGAATTCTGCCCGTGCAGGCGAACGCCACCAACACCGTGGCGATCTGGCCGGGCCAGCTTACCTCCATCTGGGCCTACCGAGACGATGTGCGCAAGAACTTCCACACCGCCTGGCCGATGGGGCTGGCCGGCCTGCTGGGCGGCACCACCGGAGCCCTGGTGCTCCTGAACACCCCACAGATGACCTTCCTGCACCTGGTACCGTGGCTGCTTTTGGGCGCCGCGACGCTCTTCGCTATCAGCAGTCCGGTTTCGCGGTGGCTGGAGCGTTTGAACCAGACGCGGCGCGAGGAAGCGATCGCCGGCCATGTACACACGCCGCGCCGCCTGCCCCTTTTCTTCGCCACCATCGCAGTTTCGTTTTACATCGGCTACTTCGGCGCCGGGGCCGGCTTTCTGCTGATGACGCTGCTGGCGCTGTTCGGCTACCAGGACATCCACACCATCAACGCTCTCAAAGTGCTGGCAAACACGGCGGCCAATGGCGTCGCCTTTCTGATCTTCGTAGCAGAGGGGCAGGTGGTGTGGCGCTATGGCTTCCTGGCCTTGATCGCCTGCGCCATCGGCGGCTACGCTTCGGCCAGCCATGCGCGCCGCGTGCCGCAGCCGGTTCTGCGCACGATCGTGGTGCTGATCGGACTTTCCATGGCCGGCTGGTTCTTCTGGACCAATCCATGAAGGCCGTCCTCGGCGAGCATTGGCAGAAGTGCCATTTTCCATCGTCGCGCATCTAAGTAAGACGAGC
>JAKABE010000069.1 GCA_021801945.1 Acidobacteriota bacterium | reverse complement strand
GTCGAGTTTCTCCGCGGCCTCGGCGGCGCCAGGGGTGGTTTCGGCGATCTTCTTGAGGATGAAGATGAGAACGCCGGGATCGATGTCGCCGGTACGCGAGCCGCTGATGATGCCGCCGGTGGGCGTCAGGCCCATCGACGTATCGAGGCACCGGCCATTGCGGATCGCCGAGATCGATGCGCCGTTGCCCAGGTGCGCCACGATGAGGCGTTCCGGAACGTCGGGTTGTAGCTGATAAATGATCGATTCATAGGAGATGCCGTGATAGCCGTAACGGCGCACGCCCATGGCGGCATACTCCTCCGGGATCGGCATCGCCGTCGCTACCTCGGGCATGGTGCGGTGGAAGTAGGTGTCGAGGATGGCGAAGTTGGGAATCCCCGGAAAGAGCTTGAGCGCCTCGCGCATGATGTAGACGGCGATGGGCGTGTGCAGCGGGGCCAGGGCTGCGTAACTCTCGATCTCGTCGATCAGCGCGGGCGTGATGCGCTGGTTTTCCCTTACCGTGGGCCCGCCGCAGACGGTGCGGTGCCCGATGGCCGCCGGGGCAGGGAGTTGTCCCGAGTGGAGCGCGTCAGCCACCAGCTTGAACGCCACTGCGCGGTTGGGCAGCGCGGGGCGGTCATCCACCAGCTTTTTCCCCTCCGCATCCTTGATCCAGAACTCGCCCAGCTCGGTGCCGATTCCGTCCACCGCGCCCTCAAAGAGCCTTGCTCGCACACCGTTGCTGGCTTCATACACGGAGAACTTGATGGACGAGGAGCCGCTATTCAAGACCAATACGGGCAGAAACGGCATAAAAGAGCCTTTCCAAAGTCGGATCCAAAGGAACCAGAGGCGCGGCCGATTGCTCATCCACCGGCCGAGATTTCGAACAAGCAGCCAAGCCTATACTTGCCACTTTCGGGCGCGTTCTGCTCCTGGCGTCTTTGATCGAGGCCGATACAAAGTGACATCAGCTTGCCATTCAAGAGCTTAGCAGCCGTGCCACGCAGCCATCGTGACTGTTGTCACAGGCGGGGTGCACAACGGTCTTTCCCTCGCTCCCTGGCAGACCTGCTCAAGAGCGGTGACCAACTTCGGTTTTCCGTCGGCCGCCAAATCCTGCGCTCGCGAGGCTCACGTTTGCTCACTATATTATGGGACAGCTCTAGCAAACGCGCCTGAGTTGTGTTAATGTACTGGTTTGCTGGTTTTGCCGCTCCCCGCTTAAAGGTAACACAATCAGGTACTTGGCGGCGGCATTAGACTGCGGGAGCACGGAGGCGGATGCCCGATTACATTTATCTCCTGGAAAACCGGCTTTCGGCCGACCAGCGGAACGCGCTGTCCCAATTGCGCGAAGCCGCTCGTAGCGCGGGTACGATCTTGTTCCTCACTGGTGATGCGGTCCGCGACTTGACCAGCGGCCACGCCGTTCGCGACCTCGAAATCTCAGTCCATGGAAACGCACTTAAGCTAAAGAAATCAATAGAGAAACTGGGTGGAAAAGTCTGGGGCGAAGACGAGGCCTCGCGCAGTCTCTATCTGTGTTTTCCGGGGACTGTACGGGTGGATGTTGTCAGTACCCACCGGGTGGAATACCCCAAGCTTGGTAAGTCCGTATTTCACCCCGCTTCGATTCAGGAGGACCTGCGCTGCCGCGACTTTACCATGAATGCCATGGCGATCTCGCTGAACGAGGGTTCGTTGGGACTGCTTATGGATCCTCTGAACGGGGCGGCCGATATTGAGTCTCGCACCTTACGTCTGGTTTCCAATTACGGGTTTTTGGAGGATCCCTCGCTGCTGATCCGGGCGACGCGTTACCGTGCCCGACTCGGCTGGGAATTCGATCCAAAAACCGCGATCCGTTACGAAAATGCCAAGAACGAGGGCGTGATCGAGTCGATTTCCTCCCATGCCCGCAGCCGGGAACTGGAGCAGATCGGGCATGAGGAGGATGGCCTGAAAGTGCTGCGCGCGCTGGAGGCCGAGGGCTGGATGAAAGTGCTGTTTCCGGCCTGGACCAGTGCCAAGGCAGACGAGGATAAGTTGCGCGCTCTGCACGAGATTGGCTATGGCCTGCTTCTGCAGGGCGTTCATGCAGATATGTCGGCCGCACAGATGCAGCTACTAACCGCCAAGGTGGCTCCCAAAGACCTGAAAGCGCTGAAGAAATTAATGCTTCGGCCAGGATTCGTCGAGGAGTGGGAGAGCCTGGATGCGGTGGCTGCAGGCTTTGCGAAAGTCTTGCTGGCCAAGCAAAATGCCACCCCTTCTGCCAGCTTTAAGCTTTTCACAAGCTATGACCCGGAAGCTGTTCTCTGGCTTGGATTTACAAGCAAGGCCCAGGCTGTTCTCGAACGCTATAACCTCTTTCTTGAGATTTGGCCTGAGGCGCGCCAGCGCATCCCGCATGCCTTAATGCATGAGATGCGCATTACGCCGGAACTGCCGGCCTACAGCGAAATCGTGCAGGCTATTTTCCTGGAGTTGATCGATGGTCACCTGGCGACGCCGGAAGAGATGCGTGCCTATTTGGAGCCCTTTTCGCCTCCTGCCCCGCCGCCGCAAGCGACGATACGTAGGCCCCGCGCCAAGCGCGGCGTCGCGGCCAAGCTCAAAGAGGAATCGTTTGACGAGGAGGAAGAGGGGCTCGCGGAAGACGACCTGGAGTCCGAAGGGGGCGATGAGGACGAGATCGATTTGGGTGAGGGCGTTGCTAAGGACGATTTGGATACCGAGATGGGTATGGAATCGCAATCCGAGGAGCTTGAACTGGAGGAAGTGGGAGATGAGCCGGTTCCGGCCGCCGAAAAAAAACCCGCAGGGAGGGCTCGGATTCCCGCTTCGACAGCAGCCGGAGTTCCGGCTGTCTTGCCCAAGGCAGAGAAACCCAAGCCGACAGCCCGGTTGAAGCCCGCTCCGGTGCCAGCCCCTGCTGGAAAGACTGCCCCAATGCAAGCCGCGCCTGTGGGCAAGGTTTCGGCTCCAGCCAGGGCCAAGGCGCCTGCCGCCGCAAAGAAGAAGCCCGCGCCCATTTCCTCTCCTGCCAAAGGTAAGGCGAGTCCGACTCCGGCGAAGAGGCCATTGCCTGTCAAGCCGCAAGACAAGCATCCGCGCAAAGAGTCCGTCAAGGTAGCTGTCAAGGCCGCTGCCAAAAAAGCAGCGAAAGCCGTGAATTCAAGACAAAAGCCGGCTCCCGCTGTCGGGGCCAAATCCGCCAGAGAAACGGCGCGGTCAAAGCATTCCGGCAAAGCGGCAAAGAAGCCTGCTCCAAAGCCGGCCAAGAAGCGATAGCTCTGCCGGAACACTCGGCTCTTTCAGCCTGCGGTGCAAGTCCCCGAGCCTGAAAAGACGTCCCTCAGAGGCTAAGGTTCTGTCGATTCTGTTGCTCTTATCGGCGCAGCTAAACGTGCGGCGAAAAATCAGGAACAGCGAGCGGAGAGAGGGAAACTATACGCCTCAGGGCCAAGAGGGCCGATTGATTCTTCGCCGCTTACGGCGCGGAGCCCAGAGGGTGGACCGCCGTGCCTTTTCTGCAAAACAATGCTCTGATCGAGTTTTTCCCCAGCCTGTCTAGCTGCGCCCTTTCAATGCCGACTTACGCCACAGTCTGTTAGCCCCTGCTGAAACTAGCGCTTTCGATTCGCCTCTTGTTGCGTGCCTTTTCGCAAGCTGTTCATTCTACATTGTCAATCTGCGCACGTTGCAGTTTGTCGGAGTAATCCACATACACGGCCTTCCAAGTGGTAAAAAAGTCGATCGCTCCGCTGCCCTCGCGATGTCCGTTTCCTGTGTGTTTCACGCCGCCAAACGGTAGATGAACCTCAGCCCCGATCGTCGGCGCATTGATGTAAGTGATGCCCGCTTCCAGGTCGCGGATCGCAGCGAAGGCGCGGTTTATGTCCTTTGTGTACAACGCGGCGGAAAGTCCGTAGTCGCTGGAGTTAGCAATTTCGATGGCGTCGTCGAAGGTCTCGAACTCAAGCAGAGAGACCACGGGTCCAAAGATCTCCTCACGGGCGATGCGCATCTCCGGCTTCACTCCGCCCAGCACTGTCGGCTCGAAGAACGTTCCATGGGTGTAGACACCACCGGTCAGCACATGTCCGCCAGTCAGTAGGTTCGCTCCCTCGTCGAGTGCGATTCTCACATACTTCTGCGAGGTTTCAATCTGGCCGGCATTCACCTGGGGTCCCATCTCGACCGATTCGTCCAGACCATCGCCAACTTTTAGCGCCCTGGCCCGCGCCACGAAGCGGTCCGCAAACTCCGCTGCGATTCCCTTTTGCAGCAAGATGCGGCTGGTAGCGGTGCAGCGTTGCCCAGTGGTGCCGAAAGCACCCCACAGCGCGCCGTCCAAAGCCAACTCCAGGTTGGCGTCGTCGAGCACGATTTGCGCGTTTTTGCCTCCCATTTCGAGCGAAACCGCTTTGAAGGTAGCCGCCGCACGCTGGCCTACGTGGGAGCCAACCTCGCTGGAGCCCGTGAAGCTGATGGCGCGTACGTCCGGATGTTCCACCAGCGCCGCCCCCGCCGTTGATCCGCTTCCGGAAACTATGTTGACGACCCCTGGTGGCAATCCGGCGTCCATTAGCGTCTGTACCAGGTTGTAGGTCGAAAGGGGCGTGTCCGTGGCCGGCTTGATGACGCAGGTATTGCCTGAAACCAGCGCCGCAAACAGCTTCCAACTCGGGATGGCCATGGGGAAGTTCCAGGGCGTAATTAGCCCCACCACGCCCACGGGCATGCGCACACTCATGGCGAACTTATTGGATAGCTCGCTAGGCGTGGTGTGTCCAAAGAGTCGCCGTCCCTCGCCGGCCATGTAAAAAGCCTCGTCGATGGCCTCCTGCACGTCGCCACGTGTTTCTGTGAGCACCTTGCCCATCTCGCGGGTCATCTCCCGCGCGTACTGCTCCTTGCGCTGCTGGAGCAGCAGGCCGGCGCGCACCAGCAGTTCCGCCCGTCTGGGCGCTGGAGCCAGCCGCCAGCTTGCGAAAGCCTTCTTGGCTGCTGCAACTGCCAGGTCAACGTCCTCATAATGCGAGGAAGGGAATGCGCCTACCACGTCGGAGTGGTTAGCCGGGTTCAGGTTCAGGATCGTTTTGCCGCTTGCGGCCGGCATCCACTGGCCGCCGATCAGGTTGTGGAACGTGGGATAGTTCATCGGAGCCTCGAAATCGCCGCTGCAATGGTACTCCAAATCCCCTCGCGGCGGAGCCCTGGGTTTACCACTCGGGGTTGGCAAAAATCTGAGTTTACCGCGTTGTATACCCGGCGGGTCCCTCTCCGCAAACCTTTCGCGGCCGGCAATGCGGCTCTGGCCCGATAGCCTTACAATAGGCGTTGAGGTTAAGCCAGTTTTTCATGTCAACGAACGGTTATCATTCGCGCTCCTCGCGATCGCACGGCCTGCGTTCACTTTTCAGCGTGTTTTCTTCCGACCTGGCCATCGATCTCGGCACCGCCAACACTCTGGTCTACGCTGCCGGCAAGGGGATCGTCGTCAATGAGCCTTCCATTGTCGCCATCAACAAGAGCAACGGCGATGTGGAAGCGGTGGGCAAAGAAGCCAAGGAGATGCTGGGCCGCACGCCTGGCAATATCGTGGCTATCAAGCCCATGAAGGATGGCGTCATCGCCGATTTCAAAGTCACCGAAAAGATGCTCAATTACTTCATCCAGAAGGCGCACAACCGCAAGATGCTGGTGCATCCGCGGATCGTCATCGGCGTGCCCTCCGAGATCACTCAGGTGGAAAAGCGCGCCGTGGAAGATTCAGCCTACCGGGCCAAGGCGAGCGAAGTTTATCTCGTCGAGCAAGCCATGGTTGCCGCCATCGGTGCCGGCTTGCCCATCACCGAGCCTTCCGGCAACATGGTCGTCGATATCGGCGGAGGCACGACCGACATCGCTGTGATTTCGCTCTCTGGCATTGTTTATTCCCGTTCCGTGCGCATGGCCGGCAATCAGATGGATGAGGCCATCACCAATTACCTCAAACGCAAGTACAACCTGCTGATTGGAGAACGCACGGCGGAGCAGATCAAGATCGAGATCGGCTCGGCCTATCCGCTGGATAAGCCGCTCACCATGGAGATTAAGGGGCGCAACCTGATCGAAGGCGTGCCCAAAACCATCACCATCGACGACAGCGAGATTCGCGAAGCCCTGGGTGAGTGCATTGCCGTCATCATGAACGCTATCCGCGTGGCCCTGGAGCGCACGCCGCCTGAACTGTCGGCCGACATTTCGGACCGCGGTATCGTGCTCACAGGCGGAGGTGCGCTCATCAAGAACCTCGACAAGCGCATCCGTGAAGAAACCGGCTTGCCTGTCTCCGTCGCTGATGACCCCTTGGCCTCTGTTGTGCTCGGCACCGGTAAGATGCTTTCCGATTTTCGCCTGCTGCGCAAAATCAAAATTGACTGAAACTGTGGTCAACTGTCAGTGGTCAGAAAATGGGGAGTCGCGGATGCAAGCGCCAGCCAGTGGCATTTCACTGATAACTGATTGCTGATCACTGACAACTTCCTATGGAATCGTTCTTCGCTCGCTATCGGAACCTGGTGGTGCTGCTGGCGGTTGTGGTGGCGCAGCTCGTGGGGTTAGCAGTGCAGGTGCGCCGCACAGATGAAGGCGTTAACAGTCTCAATCCGCGTGACCAGTCCGGTGTGCGACTGATCCGCTTGTGGGCCGATGCGATTGTGTCTCCCCCGGAAGAGGCGATCCACGGCACCAGGATGGGTGTGATCGCGCTGTGGCAAAACTACCTGGATCTGCGATCGGTGCGGGAGCAAAACCAGAACCTCAAGAAAACCGTGGGACGTTTGCGTTTGGAAGAGGCGGAGTTGCTTGCAGACGCCCAGCAGGGCCAGCGCCTGCAGGCCTTGCTCGGATTCCAGGAGCAGTATATTTACAAAACCGTAGCCGCCCAGGTTTATGGCTTCAGCGGCAGCGAGCAGTCACATATTTTTTACATCAACAAGGGTTCGGCGGACGGCATTGCTCGCGACATGGCGGTGATTACGGCGGAGGGAATCGTGGGCAAGGTGCGTGAGGTCTTTCCGCACAGCGCGCAGGTGCTGGAGATTGATGACCCGACCAGCGGCGCGGGAGCCATTCTCGAGACCACGCGGATTCGGGGCATTCTGCGCGGCGATGCCGCCGGCCGATTGGAAGTTGTGGGCATTCTGGCCGATGACCGCATCAAGCCCGGCGAAAAGGTAGTCACGGCGGGGGGGGACATGATCTATCCGCGTGGCCTGCCCGTGGGCGTGGTGCGGAAGGTGGTTCCGGACCCGGATCGCGACGGCTTTATCGAAGTGATGGTTACCCCAGCCGCCCATCTTGCGGGTCTCGACGAGGTGCTTGTTATTACCTCCCTGCAGCCGCGTTTCTCCGCGCAGGCGCAAACGGATATGACCACTAGCGACACTCTGGACGGCGCGCAGGCGGTCCTGATCGAAGCCCAGCAGAAGGCGGCGCAGATCACCGCCGAGCACCTGCCCACTCTGATCGAGCCGAATGTGCCGGCGGATCAGCAACCCCTCGAGAATAGTGCGCCCCCGGTCCCCATGGCGCAACCGCCGCAGCCGTTGCATCCGGATCGCTTCTCCCCCCCAGTCTCTGGTGAGAGCCAGAGTACCCAGGGGGTTGAGCCGGCGGGAGGCAACACCGCGGCCGCAACTGCAGGCCGGAAAAACTCCGGGGTATCGGGTATCGGCGCTGCCAATCCGCGCTCTGCTGCGGCCGGTTCCGCGGCGACCGCAAAGCCTAACCGTCGAACCACGCTGCGGAGGAACCCATAGCTATGGCCTTGCTCGGCGCCGATCTTCGCCGCGACATGGAGATTCGTCGCTATCCAGCGCTGGTCTACGTTCTGGTGCCCCTGGCCTCGCTGGTGCTCCAGGCGTGGCTGCCGCGCGTGGTCGGCCGTTATGTGTGGTTCGACCTGCCCCTGGTAATCACCGTTTATTTTGCCCTCGGTCGCCGCAGCCCCATCCAGGGTACGCTGATTGGCGCAGCCTTGGGATTATTTGAAGATGCGCTTTCCTATCACGCGATCGGAGTCAATGGCATCGCTAAGACCGTTGTGGGGTTTCTGTCTGCATCGGTGGGGGTACGCATCAACGTTGAGAACCATGCCATCCGCCTCATCCTTACCTTTTTCCTCTCCCTGCTATCGAGTGCGATTTGTGTCTTCATCTATCGCGTCCTGCTGGGATTGGATTACGCGTGGAATTGGTTTACGGAACTGTTCGTCGCCATTGGCTGCTCGTTCGCCGCTCTGGTGTTATTCCCTTTGCTGGACCGTCTGCAACTTACGGATTAAGCTACCGGGGTTGATTCCAGTCCGCCCACAACTTTGACAGTTGTGCTTTTCGCTTTCTTCGCGAAGGTGGCTGTATCCTAAGAGCAGCGCGCGATCGGATGTATACCAAAAGGGGCAGCCGCGAGGAAAAACTCTCCGCCTTCAAACTGGCGGTGGTGCAGTGGTCCATTCTTCTCATGATGCTGGCCCTGGCCGCGGGTTTGTGGAGGCTCCAGGTACTCAACGTGGAGAACTTCCGCCAACTGGCGGAGGAGAATCGCATCCGAGAGGTTCCGATCCTGGCTCCCAGGGGCAAGATCTTTGATCGCAATGGGCGATTGCTTGTGGACAATTACCCCTCCGTTTCCTGTTTCCTGGTCCGCGAACAGAACAGCAGCGTGGAAGCCGATCTGCCCTTGATTGCGCGTGGCCTGAACATGGACTTGGATCAGTTGCGGGCCATTTTGCGCCGTTACCGCTCCACGCCTGCTTACCAGCCCATCCCCATCAAACAAGACATTACGCCCGACGAGCAGGCGTTTGTCGCTGCCCATCGTAACGAGCTGCCGGAATTGGAGACGATCGATGTGGAGCGGAGGCTCTATCCACCTGACGGATTTGCGGCGCACCTGATTGGCTATGTTGGCGAGGTGAGCGAGAGCGAGCTCAACGAGCCGCGCTATGCCTTCTACAGCCCGGGCGATGTAGTGGGCAAAGCCGGAGTGGAGGAATCGTACGACGAAATCCTGCGCGGGCAGGACGGCTCGCGCGACATGATCGTGGATAGCCGTGGCCGGGAGATGGGCTATCTGCGCACGCAGCACGCAATCCCCGGCCAAGACCTCAAGCTGACCATCGACATCGACCTGCAGCGCGCCGCCGAGCTGGCGCTTGGGGATCGTGAGGGCGCCATTGTGGCCATGGATCCGCGCAACGGCGAGATTCTGGCCATGGTCTCCCATCCCACCTACGATCCCAACCAATTTTCGGTGCACATCCCGCGCGCCGAGTGGGACAAACTCCTCAACGATCCCGAGCATCCGCTGATGAACAAGGCTATCCAGGCGCAACTCGCGCCCGGTTCTACCTTCAAGATCCTCATGTCGGTCGCCGGCCTGCAGGAAGGCATTGCGCAAAATATGCGTGTCTTCTGTAACGGCGGAGCCAACTTTTACGGCCACTATTTCCATTGCGACCGGCACCACGGGTGGGAGGATATTGAAACTGCAATTCCGGATTCATGCGACACGTTCTTTTACACGCTGGCCAACAAGCTCGGTATCAACACTATCGACAAGTATGCAGACGAGTTTGGTTTCGGCCAAAAGACCGGCATCGATCTGCCTGAAGAAGAGCCCGGCCTGATGCCCTCCCCGGAGTGGCTGCTGAGGAACTTCCATCATCCTTGGTATGCGGGCGAGACGATCTCAGTAGGCATCGGCCAAGGGGCAATCGAGGCCACCCCCATTCAACTCGCGCGCATCATCGGCGGCATCGCTTCGGACGGCCACTTGGTGCGTCCCCACGTTGTGTTCCCCGATGAGTTGCCCGACAATTTCTACAAGGCAATTCTGAACACCTATCCTGGCTCCGGCAATGCCTATATTCCCATCAATCCGCAGACCTGGATCACCATCACCAACGCCATGGCCCAGGTAACGGAACCAGGCGAATTCCATACTGCCGTCTCCGCCCATCTTGACGGGATCGATCTTGCTGGTAAGACGGGCACCGCCGAGGTCGTCAGCGACGCATCCCTGAAACATATGGCGAAGACCAGGGACACCGATCCCAATGTCTGGTTCGTGGGGGTTGTCCCGCGCCGCAATCCGGACCTTGTGGTGGCCGTCCTATGGCAGCATGGCAATTACAGCTATTATGCGGCCCGCATCGCGTCGCGCGTGGTTGCGGCCTATGTGGATAAGCAGCGCCGGCTTGCCCATAACCTGGTTTCAGCCAAGGCTGAGTCCCCGGTTGAAATGGGCGCGGTGTGGTCGGTCTCCGGTGCGCCGGGAAGTGGTGGCGCGAGCCGGCAAATGGCAAAGATACAGGGCGGACATTTCCTCGTCTATCCAAGCCCGCCGGAAGCGGAGGATTCTGCGATTCAGAACCATCTGCGCGGATGGACTGACCAGAGACCGGTGGGCCTTTCTGGTCCATCTTCCAGGCTGGCACAAGCTGTGGGGCTCTCAACGCAGTTGGGCGCGATGCTGCCGCCAGCGCCTAGGAAAAGGCCATAATCGCCATGCGCCGCATGTTGAGCTTTCGCGACTTTGACTGGACGCTCCTGGGGGCGGTGCTGGTCCTCTGTACGTTGTCGGTCGTGGAGATTTACTCCGTCACCTTGCACACCAGATATGCCGGCTTTGAGAACAGGCAGATGTTGTGGATCGGTGGGGGCTTGGCCGCCATGTTTCTTATCGCCAAGATTGACTACCACCGCCTGCTCGATTGGACCCCTTGGGCTTATGGCGTTTGCCTCCTGGCCTTGGTCGCAGTTCTGGCCGTGGGGCGCAGGATGCTCGGGGCGCGCCGATGGATCAATATCGGCCCCGTGCACTTCCAGCCATCCGAGTGGGTCAAGCTGGTCCTGATCCTGATCGTGGCCCGCTATTTCTCTAACCTCGGCGGGCACAATCTCACCTGGAGAGATATCTTCAAGGCCTTCGCTCTGGTTGGCATTCCCATGCTTTTGGTGATTCGCCAGCCCGACCTCGGAACAACTCTTACCTATCTGCCCATTCTGGTTGTGGGGCTGTTCCTGGGTGGGATCAATCTCCGCCAATCGCTGATCCTTTTGGCGGTTGGTATCACCCTTGTCTCCGCCGCCTGGAACAGCAGCAGAATTCTCAAGCCCTATCAGAAGGCCCGGCTCACCAGCTTTCTGAACCCAGACAGTGATCCCAGGGGCAGCGGTTACCAGATCCGCCAATCGCTTATCGCTGTCGGTTCCGCTGGTATCTGGGGTCAAGGTGAGGCGCAGGGAACACAGACGCAGGGTAATTTTCTGCCCATCCCCTATGCTGACTTCATTTTTGCCGCCTTCAGCGAGGAGCATGGGTTTATCGGCGCGATCGTGGTGCTGCTGCTATA
>JAKABE010000068.1 GCA_021801945.1 Acidobacteriota bacterium | reverse complement strand
AATACCGGTGGGGTCGATTAGCTGTTTTCAGGGCGAACCAGGGCCACGCGGGCTGGAGACTCCGGCGGTGCGGCGCGCATATACTGCACCGGCCAGCTCGTCTCGCTGCCCAGCGCGACCGCGGCGTGGAGCGGCCAGTAGGGGTCGCGTAACATCTGGCGGCCCAGCAGAACTAGGTCGGCCTCGCCCGCGGCGATGATGGCGTTGGCCTGCGCAGGTTCGGTAATCAGGCCCACGGCGGCCGTGGCAATCCCCGTCTCGCGGCGGATGCGCGCGGCGAATTGCACTTGAAAACCGGGACCAGCGGGAATATGTGCATTGGGAACCATCCCGCCTGTAGAGACATCGAGCAGGTCAACGCCCAGCTCGCGCAGCGTGCGGGCAAGACGCACCGACTCCTCCGCGGTCCAGCCGCCCTCAGCCCAGTCGGTAGCCGAGATGCGGACGAAGAGCGGCAGGTTTGCTGACCACTCGGCGCGGACAACTTGGGCGACTTCGATAAGCAGGCGCGTGCGGTTCTCAAAGCTGCCGCCGTACCTGTCGCCGCGCTGGTTGGCAAGTGGGGAAAGAAACTCGTGGAGCAGATAACCGTGCGCCGCGTGAATCTCCACAAAATCGAAGCCGGCTTGGAGGGCGCGGCGCGCGGCTTGGCGAAAACCCTCGATCACGGCGTCGATGCCGGCGAGGTCGAGCATCCGGGGTACGGCGTAATTCGGCGAGAAGGCCAACTCGCTCGGTCCCACCGGATGCCAGCCGCCGTCCTCGGACGCCACCCAACTGTCGCCGACAAAGGGCGTGGTGCTGCCCTTGCGCCCGGCGTGGGCCAGTTGAATGCCAGCCCGCGCGCCCTGCGCGTGCAGAAACTCGACAATGCGCGCGAGGCCGGGAATGTGCTCGTCCTTCCAGATGCCATGATCGGCAGGCGAGATGCGGCCTTCAGGGAGTACGGCCGTGGCCTCCATCATCACCAGGCCCGCCCCGCCCTGGGCGCGGCAGCCCAGATGAACGAGATGCCAGTCGGTGGCGAATCCGTCTTGCGAAGAGTACTGGCACATGGGCGAAACACCGATGCGGTTGGCAAACTCCACCGAACGCAGTTGAAAGGGAGAAAAAAGCGGGACGTTCATACTCTATGGATAACCGGAGATGCGCTGCGGCGTAAAGGCCGGGTTCTCGATCTATAACCCGATGATTCGGAATTTGTGCCTCCCAGGCCTCAAAGACGGATCTGATGGAACCTGAGGGTTGCCATCGAAGGTGATCGATATTCAACGTGCGAGCTTGGATCGTTTAGCCATGCAAGACTGTCTTTCCGATCAGGGGACAAAAGCTCAAAAAGATCACTTGAGCTTTCGTTCCCAAGTCCATTTGCGAAAGTGGCCGGGTGTGCCCATTTTCTCCTTGACAGGAGCCGCTAGTCTCGAAGATGGGACATCTTCTGGAGGATCAAGCGGCCGGAGACCCTAGTAAGTCCTGTAAGCCGGGTTGAATTTGGGCCGCGGCTGGCTGTCCACGTAGGCCGATACGTCGTAGGCCTGTTGCGGCGTGAGTGAGCCGGGATTGGTTTGCGGCATGGTGTGGAATACAAAGCGGGCCATCTTGGCTGGTTTGGCCATGCCAGCGCCGTCGTTATAGGAGTCTTTACCCCAAAGAGGCGGGAACGCAGACGGAATTCCGGCGCCGTCGTCGCCATGACAGGCGGCGCATCGCGCAACATAGATGGCTTTGCCAGCAACGGGATTGCCCTTGAGTGCGGGCAGCTTCACCAACCCGCGGCCCTTGTAGGGTTTTCCTTTGACGCCGTTTCTTGAGAGCCAGTCGATATAGGCAACCAGGGCCTTCATGGGCGTGCTGGCGGCGGGCGGCGGCAAACCGGCCTCACTGCGCACAAAGCACTCCTGAATGCGGGTCTCCAGCGTGATGACTCGGCCCGCCCGTTTGGAGTAGGAGGGAAACAGCCCAGCCATGTCGATCATAGGTGACGAGAAATTGGCAGTGCCGCTTTTAAGATGGCAGTCGTTGCACGAGAGCTGGTTGCCGACGTATCTTTTCGCGTACACCGGGGTGTGATCGAAGATGAGTTTGCCTTGTTGCGCCAGTGGGGGCATCGCAGCCTCAGCCATCGCGGAGCTGGTGTCGCCGATGGCGGGCAAGGCCTTGGCCTCCACCTCTCGTTGGTGATAACCCGCGAGGACGACAAAGCACAGCACTGCAGCGGCTGCTGGCAGAAGGGCTTTGGCTTGCGGACCGGTCATGATTGAATTCTCCTATTTTGCTTTTCGCGCCACGGGCTTGAATCCGAACTGACGATAGATGGCTTGTGCCTCGGGCGTCCGTAGAAAGGCCAGCCACGCGGCAGCGGCCGCCGGATGGGGCGCGTTATCCATCACGCCTCCCGCATAGACAGCGGTTGTGTTCTGTGCGGGAGGGATGGCTACGCCCTGGATGGGATTGCCGATACTCTCTTGAAACCGGACCTCGGAGGTCCAAGTGACGCCGGCATCGGCGCGGCCTGCCAAGATGCGCATGGGCGTTTGCCGGTGGTGAATCTCTGTAAGCAAGGTCGTGCCGTCCTTGACCTTGTCGCGATAGACAGCAGTCTCCAGCGCCTGTCCGCCGGCCTTGCGCAGGGATGCCTCAATCTGATTGGCGACGCCCTCCCACTGCGGATTGGGCATGGACAGCCGCACATCGGGCCGCCCCAGATCGTTCAGCGAATGGATCTGGCGCGGATTGCCGGCGTGAACCATGATGGCGAGATCGTTGGTGGCATACCTCACCTCACCCTTGAGCTGACCGCTCTTCTCCATCGCGGTGACGGCGCGCAAGCCCGCCTCATAGACATCGGGCTTGACCTGGATAGTCAAGTTGCCGAGGGTGAGAGTGTTGTTTGCGGCAATCTGCCGGCGCAGGATTCCGGGCGGAAGGGTCTCGTAATAGATATGGCCCTTTAGGTCGGGATGATGGCGCTCGAAAGCAGCCACAAGCCGGGGAAGAGCGAAAAACTGATTGCCGCCGATGAACAGCACCAGGCGCGCATCGGCGGGATTGCCGTGCAGATCCGGGACATTGTCGACACCAGGGACGCGAAAGACGTATCCCTGCGGCGCGGGGTCGTTGGTGCCCTTGCTCCACGGCGGCATGGTCTGCGCCCGAGCGAGAAGCGCGGAGACGCAGACGAGAAGTACAGCGACGGGTCTATGTAGGATGCGCACGGCTTCGATCCCTCCTGGTTATGCGGTAATGTAGGTGTAATGGCCGTGCGCCTGCAGCAGAGCAATGGCGGCGACCATAGACGCCACAACCAAGACACCGGGCAGCACGTTCGCCAGCAAATCCCTCACAACCTCCTCAGGAGACTCGGTGAGGTGATTGTGCCGGACGAGAATCCGCGACTGCTCTTCAAGCGCTGTGTGACAGCTCAGGAAGCGCACGCCGCGAGCCTGCAGCGTTTGCACCGTGGTGTCCTGGTAGACCGAGTTGGGGTTGTCGGGATCCTGGGCGAAGGCGGCTGCATTCACCGGGTGCTTGGATGCATAGAAGATATTGCGGACCGCGGGCTGGCCGGTTTTGGGATCGGTAACCTTGAGCCATTCTCCCAGCTTGTATTTGCTCCACATGGAGTCGTTGTAGTTCATCATGTTGGCTGGGCCGTGGAGGGCGGCGAGAACCTTGATCTGGCCTTGGGGAACGTCGAATCCGAACTGGAGGCCATTGAGCGAATTCTTAATGTTGTTCAGAAACTTGCCTCCGCCGATTTGCGTCACGTCGTAGACCTGCTTGACGCTGGCGGGGTGGTTGACCAGCGCCTGGAAATCGGCGAGCTTCCACTCCGAGCCCTTCCAAACAAGTTGGGCGCGGGCGGATCGCGCGCTGTCGGCGGCAACACCAAGGGCGGCAAGGCCAGCGGCGGCCTGCGAAACAAATGACCTGCGAGTGAGCGAATTCATACTGGTTTCCTCCAGGAAAATCGGGTTGTGTTTGCTTGCCGATCGGATCGGCAAGAGCGGTGACACTGACACTGCATGGCACATGCCATCGGGACAGAAAAGCCGCGCAGCAAAGCACTGCCGGCACAGCAAAGCGGAGCGAACCGGTTCAATTCTCGCTTACCGCAAAGTCAATCCGGTGCATGCCGCCTATCCAAGGATCGCGTCCAAAGAGGGGTGAGGTCCAAACAGAAATTCTTATGCCCAATAAGTCCCGTACCTGGAGAGGTCTACGCCTCGGAAGACCAGCGATCAGTGCGAGAGAGGCGAGGGCCGCTGAGATACGCTTTGGATGTGATGCGCACAGAGAACTGCAGCAGCGACGCAATTGCACGAACAATTGAGGGAACTCTGGGCGCCCGGCTTGTGCCGCTGCCACGGGGCTCGGCTACCATTCTTGGTCTGCAAACCTCCCGCTGAAGCGCGGGCTAGTCAAAAGCGAGTGACCGATTCCAATGTGCTGGTCGTGGGTTAGGCCGTAAGCGAAGTGCAAACCAGACCAGAACCGCAAGCCGAAGGAAACCGGTCATCCCTTTTTGACAAAGGGAAAGCCCACTTGACCGCACGGTCTCTGTAAAGAGCAGCCTCGAAAAGGCTGTGACGCAACTCGCGCCTCCGGCGCGAGAGAATCGCAAGCATTTCCTTCAACGCAAGCTCTTCATTCGATTGCTCAGGCTGCCACGACCGAACACAAACAGGAGCGTTGGCGCGATCTATACTGGCTAATAAGTACAATCGATGCTGCAGTCCGCGGCGGGGCCACTTCCGAATGCATCTTTGCGGCTGCAGATGGGTTGCGCCGCGGCAACTATTACAGGATTCTGTCTCGATTTTCCTCTCAGAGTAATCTGGCGTCGCACCGTCTTTCCGAAATTATTACCCGCCAGGAATGGCTGGAGGCTGCCCAGTTTCCGAAGTCCCGCAACATAAGTAGAAGCATGATTGGGAAAATTCGATAGGAGGAATATGTTGGAGAATTTCCGCCTCAAGATATTCCGTGCTGTAGCTCATCACTTGAATTTCAGCCGTGCGGCAGAGGAATTGCTGCTGACTCAGCCGGCCGTAACGCAGCAAATTAAAGCTCTGGAAGAAGAATTGGCCGTACCCCTCTTCGATCGCAGCGGGGGGCGGATTTCTCTGACGCCCGCGGGCAAGACCCTGTTGCCTTATACAGAGAAGTTGAAAGCCATCGTAGACGAAGCAATTGCCGCGGTCAACACAGTCTCCGGGCAGGATATGGGACAACTGGCCATCGGTGCGTCGCAGACCATCGGGCAGTACGTCCTGCCAATGCTCGTGGCTCGGTTTCTGCACAATCATCCACGCGTGGCGCTCACTGCCGTCTGCGGCAATAGCGATGAGATGCTCGAAGCCCTGGCTTCGCGCCGCATTCAGTTCGCACTGATCGAAGGACCGCCACTGCGCAAGGACTTCAAGGTCGAGCCATTTATGGAGGACCGGTTAGTCCTGGTGGTCTCCGCCGATCATGAATGGGCTGACCGGGAGATCGACGCTGCGGCGCTGAAGGGAGCTCCGCTGTTGATGCGGGAGTTTGGCTCCGGATCCCGCCGGGTGATCGAACAGGCTTTGGCACGCATCGGGATTCGCAAGAAGGAGTTCAGTTCCAGAATCGAGTTAAACTCGACCGAAGGGCTCCTCAGCGCGGTCGAAGCCGGGCTGGGAGTTACATTTGCTTCTCTGTGGGCGGTGCGCAATCAGCTTGCGCTAGGTACGTTGAAGCTGGCCCGCGTGCGTGGGCTCAAATTGTCGCGCATGTTCTCGCTGGTGTATCCGGCTGGCCCGGTGCCTGCGGGAATCGCGGGGGCCTTCCGGATATTTCTGCTGACCTTAGGCAGCGATCTGACACCGTACATGACAAGAAGGCCGAGAGCCAGAACGCCCCAGGCAAAGCCATCGACAGGAACGAGCGGTCTCGGCAGGGAGGCGAAGCGTGCATCGTCATGATCCTAAGCGCGGCTACCCTTCCGGAAACATAACCCGATAGGTTTCATAGCCACCAGAGAGATGGCGCGCGTGGAAGCCGTGCTGGGTAAGGAGGCGACAGGCGTAATAGGCGCGCTGCCCGATCTCGCAGCTCACCCATATTTCGCGATCGCGCGGCAGCTCGTCCATCCTGACGCGCAATTGCCCGAGGGGAATGTTCACGGCGCCTTCGATGGAATCCATGTTGTACTCCCAGGGCTCACGCACGTCGAGCAGAAAGGCATCGGCGCCATCCAAATCATGCCATGGGGCAAGAGCCATATCGCCGCGCAGAATATTAGCGGCTAACATGCCGGCGAGATTGACGGGGTCTTTGGCCGAGCCGTACTGAGGGGCGTAGCAGAGTTCGGCCTTTTCAAGATCGAAGACCCCAGCGTGCATCTGAATGGCGGCGGCGAGGACATCGATGCGGCGCGCAACGCCAGATTCGCCCACCGCCTGTGCGCCCAAAACGAGGCCGTCAGAGGTGCGAAAGAGCAACTTGAGGTGGATGGGATGCGCGCCGGGGTAATAGCTGACATGGTCTTTGGGATGAAGATAGACAGCCTGGAAGCCGTCGATGCCGGCGGCGCGCAGAGCCTTCTCCGTTGCGCCGGTAAGCGCCACCGTGAGGCCGAAGAAGCCGCAGACGGCGGTGCCCAGGACGCCATCGAAGCGCGCGTCGCGCCCGCAGATCACATCCGCGGCTACACGTCCCTGGCGATTCGCCGGGCCGGCTAGAGGAACGAGTTCCCATTTACCAGTGATGAGGTTCTTGACCTCGACGGCGTCTCCGATGGCCCAGATGCGGGGATCGGCGGTGCACATGCGGCGATCGACGCGGATGCCGCCGCGGGCGCCGATCTCCAGGCCCGCATCGCGAGCGAGCTTGGTTTCGGGGCGCACTCCAATGGCCAGAACCACAAGATCCGCGGGGATCGCGGAGCCGGCCTGCGTGCGCACCAGCAGCCCGCCTTCGGCCGATTGGTCGAAACCCGCCACCGCATCGCCCAGGCGGAGACGAACCTTATTGGCGATGAGGCGCTCGCGCGCGTACTCGGCCATCTCCGGATCGAGCGGGGGCAGGAGTTGGTTGGCCATCTCGACGATGGTCACAGCAATGCCGCGATGAGCGAGATTCTCCGCCATTTCCAGGCCGATGAAGCCGCCTCCTACGATCACGGCCTGGTGCGGACTTTTCGATTCGATCCAATTCCGAATCTCGCGGCTGTCTGGGATCGTGCGCAACGTAAAGATGCCGGGCAGATCGATGCCCGGCCAGGGAGGACAGACAGGCGCCGCGCCAGGTGACAGCACCAATGTATCGTAAGGCTCGCGATACTCGCGCCCCGTCTCCAGGTCGCGCACGGCGATTGCGCACGTCGCACGATCGACGGCAGTGACTTCAGATCGCGTGCGGACCTCGATGTTGAACCGCTCTTTAAACAAAGCAGGCGTGACAAGCAGAAGCTTCTCCTCCTCGCTGATTACGTTGCCCACGTAGTAAGGCAGGCCGCAGTTGGCAAAGGAGACAAACGGACCGCGGTCGAACAAAACGACTTCTGCCTCTTCATCCAGACGCCGCAGGCGAGCCGCACAGGTGGCTCCGCCTGCGACTCCTCCCACGATGAGCACTCGTTTCTTCTTCATGTTCCTCCACGCAAAATGGTGTGATCGACGCGGCCGGCAACGCCATTCAGATTTACCCGCCACGTACATGTGGTTCGAACGCCCGCAGATATGAGGACACACGTTCACGGCGACGCCGCAAAGGGCGGCAGTTCACAGATCCCGCAACAGTGAGTATGTACGGATATGCCTATTTCCTGCTATGACGTGGGTCACGGCACGCCTATCAGAGCAAGGAGCAGGCCGCCGCGCTTTGCGGCGGCGGGGATACACGGACCACGTACACCTTAGAAGGTGGTTTGCATGCGCGTTATCACAACCCGCTCGGCGGTGAGGCCGGGGACAATATCCGTGGCCATTTGGAACGAGGTGTACTCGTAATCGGTGATGAACTTTACGTGACGGTTGATGTACCAATTGACGCCCACGGCCGATTCGCCGGCTGTCTTGGCTGAGGCGGTTGGAGAGGCATAGTACGGAAATGCTTCTGCGTCCAAGCCGAGGTAGCTGTGGCGAAAGGCGATTTCAAAGGCTCCCCAGTGATGAAAGCTTCGAGATGGCTCGAAAGCATGGGCAGGCCGAATACCATCATAGGAATTCAGTTCGCCGGTCAGAACGATCGAGCCAGCGAGCTGCCAGCCGTGGTTGGAGAGGTAGCGATGCTGTGAGCTGGTTCGCACCGTCAGGCCCGAGACGACATACTCGGCGAGCACGCCGAAGGGACCACGGAAGTAATCGGCCTGCGGCGTAATGCGCTTGTGTTGCCCGATAGACCAGACTTCGGGCGCATACCGGAAGAAGGTCTGCTGGCCGACAGTCAGAAAAGTGGGCGGCGTGTGATGGCTGCGGCCAACGGAACCGGCCACTCCCAATCCCAACGGCTGCAGCGGTGCACCGGCGGCCGTGAACGGACGGAGGAAGATGCGCCCGACTCCCTCGCTGGTGCCGCGCCACTCGAACCTGGCGTTTGTACCATCCTCGGCGCCGCTGAAATAGCCGGCTTCGCAAGTAATCGCGTGGCCGAGGAGGGATGTTCTTAACTCCCCTCCCAGATCGCGCACAGGTAGCAAATCGGAGGCCATGGAGCGCTCGGCAAAGGTCAGATCGCGGTCGGGGCGCAGCACTTCCAGGCCCAGCGGAGTCTTGAATTTGCCGACACTGAAGCTGGCAAATGAACTAATCCTCCATTCGGCATAAGATTCCTGAATGACGGCGTTACCCTCGCCGAAGTCGGGCATGAAGAGGAAGCCGATACGATGGGTCAGTTCACCCTCGACGATGGGACGAACGCGGCGGAAAAGAAACACGTCTTTGGGCTGGTCCTTAAGGTTGGCGGCGAAGAGGCGCCCATCTGCCTGCATGTACCCCTCTACCTTGACGTGGCTGGACACGTCCCGGTTTGAGACCAGAAAACCTTCGTGGCTGAAGGTTGCGGGTCTCTGGGCTCTGTCGGCCCCCAAGGCCATTGTAGCGGGTACGCGCTCGTGCTCCAGGGCTCTTTGGCAGTTGATGGGCCGTGAGGCGAAACAACAGAGGATCAATGGCAAAACAAGCTGGATATGACGACCGCGGCGAAGGAGACAGCGTTTGCTCCCTCCCGACTTCTGCGTCTGCCTAGAGCTGGCGGTTGTGGGGCGGACTTTGCGCCACCTAACAGCGATGGGTTGTCTCCTTTTCATGGGATTCCGCAGTCATCTCCTCCGGTGCCGGAACCGGCCTTTCCGATTGAGGCGCCTCCGTCTTCTTTCGTCTTCTCTGTTTGTGGCGCAGGACACTGGTGAGCAAGTCGGTGAGGAATCCGGCAGCTATGGCTGCCAGGACAGCCGCGATACCGTAAATCCAGGGCTTCCTTGCAGCCATGGCGGCCAAGTATTCCGGGAAGCCAACTTCAACGAGTTGGAGTGTCGCGGTGGAGTGGGCGATCACTGCGTGTTCGCGGCAGGCATACACGGTGATGCGATAATTGCCCGCCGGAATCTGCTCTGGCCATTCGAACTCCAACGTATAGGGTGTCTCGGAATGACTCGGGGCTAGGTGCACCGTGCCGGGCATCTCGCGATAAAACCCCTCGTGTTGTTTCAGGTGCAAGAAATCGGCCTCGAGCAGGCGGGCATAAGATGAGTCCGGCGCCGTATCGTGAACACCGCTTTGCTGCGCACGATTGGTAAGGCTGCACTTGCAGTGACAAAGGACATGAATCCGCTCCATGATGGCGGCTTCGTCGAGCTGGTACTTTCCCAGATCCTGCCGACCGAGCAAGGATTTGAGCGCAGCTGAGCCGAAGCAGAGAAACACGGACGGAGCATGCTTGACGTGAATTCTGTCCACGGTGAGCCAGATGGGGCCTACCCGCCCTTTGCGATTGAAGAATTCGTCGTGCTCGGAGCCTTCGACAACCACCAGCACGCCCGAACCGGCTGGTGCCGTCCCCTCGATGCGCATGCGCGCGCCGTTGTAAAGCGCACCCATGACAATCTTCTCGGGAATCAACTTTGGCGCTGACATCCGCGCTGAAGTCGCCGCCGAAGCGGATACGGCAGCCGGGGCAAGAGCTGCGGCCAGGGCCAGCACCTTCCACCGCTGACAATGTCTCACGCAAATGCCGAAACGCTTAACAGCGGTCATCCCCATGATCACCTCCAGGACAGAAAAACAAGCCCAGCAGCCATCTGCCGAATGGGCTGAGTAAGATCGACTTTTGCGATTTGGGAGATCGGCACGGATGGTGGCAGCGCCAGGTCCGCCACCATCTTGAACATGACGGCAAGCGCCAGGAACCCGAGCAGGATCATAAGCTGCTCGCCGCGCATAAGACGGCTGAGCCGCGCCCCAATTTGAGCGCCGATGGTGGACCCCAGAGCCACCAGCAGCGCCAGCACCACGCCGACGAGATGGTTGGAGCCCGCCTGCATGACGGTGGCTCCGGCGCAGGTAAAAAGCGCCTGGAAGAGGCTGGTGCCGACGGCGACATGAGCCGGCATGCGCAGCAGGTAGACCATCATCGGCACCAAAATGAAGCCTCCGGCCACGCCCATGATGGCCGTCAGCAGCCCTACCATCAGGCACAGGACGAAAGGCACAAGCACTGAGTGTCGGACGCCTGAATGCGGAAAATCCATCTGCAGCGGCAGGTACGACAGGAAGGAGCGCCTGGGCAGCCCATCGCGCACGGGACGCGCAATCAGGCCCTTGCGCAACTTTCTCAAGCTATCGCGGATGATGTAGCCGCCCACCGAGCCGAGCATGACCACGTAGGTCAGCTCAATCACCGAGTCCGCACTCCCCAACTTCCGCAGAAGACCAAGCAGCTGGACACCGAAACTGGAGCCGACCAAGCCTCCGCAGAGCAGGATCACGCCCATCTTGAGATCAACATTGCGCAGTCGGAAATGAGCGGCGACCCCGGAGGATGAGGTAGCAACAATGGCGTTGGTGCCGGAAGCCGCGGCGACCGTGGGCGGCACGCCGATCATCATGAGGATCGGCGTCATCAGAAATCCGCCGCCGATGCCCAGCAACCCAGAGAGCAGTCCGATGATTCCGCCGATTCCAATCACCGTCCAGAAGTGGACGCTGATTCCGGCAACGGGCAACAGGATTCTCATCCGATCCCTCCTCCGCGAAGCTTCGCCGCGTGATTGCTCATGACGCCATCACCTTGGCCCTTTCCGAGGATTCGTCGCGCCACTGAAACGCGTAGTTGCCCTCAATAAACTGCCGCACGTACCAGGCCACAGCGGCGTTGCCCGTCATGTACATGTCTAGTTGGCAACTGCAGGCCATCAGGCGGCCGAGTATGTCG
>JAKABE010000067.1 GCA_021801945.1 Acidobacteriota bacterium | reverse complement strand
GCTCCTCCTTGTGGCCAAGCCGTCCTCGTTTCCGGGAACTGAAACCCCGAAACAAGATAACGGGCGCCGCCTTCAGGTGGGGCCAAATCAGACCATCGAAAGGGGCCAACTCAGAGTAGCGAAATCATAAGTGTTTGTCGCACGCCTCTCCGGGACGAAAAAGTCCTCGCCGGCCAGATGAAGAGCCGTTTTCACCGCCCTGGCACCCTTCTCCGCGCCGTGCCGCCGCCGGCTATTTACTCTGGTTTTCCTCGCTTCTGATGGCGGATTCGATGTGCTCCCACACCGCGTCGGGGGGCTCCTCGATCGGCAAAAGTTTGCGCGCAGCCTCGGCGATCGTCTCCAGATCGGCCAGCAGCGCGCGGCACAACTCGCAGCTTCGAAGGTGAAGATGATCGGCCACATTCTCGTTGGAGGCGATCAGATCGGGCAATTGGGCCTGAAAGGCGGCGCAACTCATTGGGTTGGGATCGTCGGTCACGGTTGCGTCTCCTTGCTGGATTCTGCGCGCAGGGCGCTGCGCAGCTTCAAGCGCGCCTTGTGCAGCTGCGATTTGCTGTTGCCGATCGAGCAATCGAGCATAGAGGCGATCTCATTATGCTCGAAGCCTTCCACATCGTGCAGGATAAAGATGAGCCGGTAGCCGGTGGGAAGGCTGGCCACGGCGCGTTCGAGCGCCAGGCGGTCGATTGCCCCGCTCAGGATGGGGTCGGGAGCGCCGAAGCTGCGGCCCGGACCCTCCTCCGGCGTGGGCTCCATGGCTTCATCCATCGAGACAAGCTGCAAACCCTTCTTGCGCAGTTGCATCAGCACGACATTGATGGCCAAGCGGTGCAGCCAGGTCGAAAAGGCCGAGTCGCCGCGAAAGGTGCCGATCTTGCGATACAACTGGAGAAACGCGTCCTGGGTCAGGTCCTCAGCTTCGGTTACGTTGCCCACCATGCGAAGGCATAACGAGTAGATGCGTCTCTTGTGCAGAGCGTAAAGTTGGGCGAAGGCCTCGTGGTCGCCAGCCTGGGCGCGCGCCAGGACTTCAGAATCGGTGGACGCCGAGGGAGGCGAAGAGCGAGACTGGCGGGACGCAGTTGTAACCCCTTTCGTTGGCGGTTCATCGGACGGCAATTCCTGCCCGCGCCTCTGCGCAGCAGCTCTTTCCGAGTCAGATTGTTTGCCCTCCAGGTTTGCACTCCAGGCGTCCGCCGGTGGAGATGGAACCGGGGCGGTGGAAGAGGAGCGTTGCGGCATGAGTTACCTTCAGATTTGCACTCGAAACCGGGCATCGCTACACGGCTTCTATCCCCGTTAGTATAAGGGAAGAAGGCCGCGCGGGCTTGAGCCCCGGTGAATGCTGACCGGAGACGGCTACCAATGTGTGAATGATTCGAGGCGATCCAATCGCATTGCCAGCCACGCAACGGGGGCTGTCCCCCAGTCGTTTGGAAAGATATGTTCTTGCGGACCAAGGCGGCAGGCAGGTACGGTGATCGGCGGCAGATCCAGCCTTGGATTCGCATCGCTGCACGGATGTGGCGGCTGTGCTCGCCGGCATGGGTGCTTGTTCCTCTTCTGACCGCGGGGGGCGTCGTTCTGGGCCAGCAACCGGCCACGCCAGCCGGCCGCCGCTCGGTCGTTGAGCCTCTGGCCGGTACAGTACGCGCCGCCGTCAATCCGGCCCGGCGTGCGGCATCCCAGCCTCAGCCGCAGAATGCGATCTCTCTCGCCGATTGGATTGGCAAGCCGATCAGAAGCGTCTTGTTCGAGGGCATTCCAGCCAGCCGCTTGGAGCCGCTTGCCGGCCGCCTCTCTCAGGCAGTAGGAACGCCGCTGACCTTCGATTACATCGCGAACAGCCTGCGCCGACTCTTTGCGACTGGCCTTTACAACTCCCTGGCCGTAGAGGGGCTGCGCCACGACGACGGCATCGAACTGATCTTTCGTGGCAGTCCGCGCCCGTTTATTGGGACGGTGAGCGTCTATGGCGCCAAAGGCGCCACCGTGAACACGCAACTACAGAGCGTCAGCCAACTCGCGCCCGGTACCCGTTTTACCCAGCAGAAGCTGAACCGGGCCATCACGCAGATGCGGGATGCCCTGGCCGAGGATGGTTTCCCCTCGCCTACTATCGATCCCATCCTTACGCCTCACCCCGAAGAGCAGCTCATCGATCTCGTGTTTCATGTGGACTCCGGTCGCCAAGCCCGCGTAGGCAGCGTCCAAGTAACAGGTGACTCGGGCATGAGCGTCGGGCAATTCCGCCGCTTTGCACACCTTCGAGCCGGTTCGCGTGTTACTCACGATACGGTCGACCGCGCCTTGAGCGGCGTGCTCAAGCATTACCAGCAACAGAAGCGTTACGAAGCCGAAGTCAGGCTCGGATCCCTGCAGTTCGACCGCGCAGCACACACGGCGAATTTCCATTTCTTCGCCAACCGGGGCCCCGTCGTTAATGTCCTGGTAGAGGGTGCGAATATCAGCCAGGATCGCATCACGCAGTTGATCCCCATCTTTGAAGAGGGAAGCGTGGATGAAGATCTGCTCAACCAGGGCAATCGCCGTCTGCGCGACTATTACCAGCGGATGGGATACTTCGATGTCAAAGTGAGCCATAGGGAGAAGTCCATCGACGGGCGGCAGGTCACCATTCTCTTTACTGTGGACCTGGGGCCACGCGGCCGCGTAGAGCGGGTTTCGGTCACCGGCAGCCGCTACTTCCCCACCAAAACGCTGGAGGGACTGCTGAGCGTGCGCGCCGCCGACAAACTCGACCGCCATGGTTCCTACAGCCAGGCGCTGGTCGCCGCCGACGAGGCTGCGTTGCAGAACGCTTACCAGAACAATGGCTTCCCCAACGTGAAGGTCACCGCCGAGAGAAGCGCCCCGCAACAAGGCTTAAGGACAGGCCGGCGCGCACGCGCCAAGACCGCCCCGCTCATCGTGACTTACCACATCGACGAAGGCAAACAACTGCACGTGGGCACGGTGCGAATCGAAGGCAATCATCACATGAATGCCGGCCTGCTCACGCCGCTGCTGAACACCATACCTGGCCAACTGTTTTCGCCGCGCAATCTGGCCGGCGACCGCAATGCCTTGTTGACCGCGTATTTGAGCAGGGGGTTTCAACATGCCAGAGTGGATGTCTCCGAGCACAGGGATGCCGCCAACCCCGCCATCGTAGACGTGGTCTTCGAGATCCACGAAGGAACGCAGATCTTTGTCCGCAAAGTGCTGTTGACCGGCCTGCATTTCACCCGTCCGGAAACCGTAAAGCGCGTGATCACTTTGCACGCCGGGGAGCCGCTGGATCAGAGTGCTCTGCTTGACACCCAAAGCAATCTCTACAACCTCGCTCTCTTCAATCAAGTCAACACAGCGGTGGAAAATCCGACTGGCGACGAGGCCTACAAGACCGTTCTCGTTCAGATGCTGGAGGCGCGACGCTGGACCCTCACCTATGGCTTCGGCTTCGAGGTCCAGACCGGCCAGGCGCAAAACAATTGCGCAGGCGCCTTTGCCGGCGGCGTTGCTTGCAGCCCCAACGGCAAAACGGGCGTCAGCCCTCGCGTGCTGACCGACATTACGCGCAGCGATATCCGCGGGCGCAACCAGTCCGCATCCCTGCAAGCCACCTATGGCTTGCTCGAGCAGAGCGTCAACCTGCTCTACCAGTTTCCGCAGTTTGCCGGCAATCAGGATTTGGGCCTTGCGCTCTCCGGCGGCTACGCCAACAGCCAGGCCGTCACTACCTATGTAGCCTCGCGGTTGGAAGCCGACATGCGCTGGAACGAGAGTTTTCTGAATCCCGGATCGCTTTTCTCCAAGGCCAACACCATCGTATATGAGTTGAACTTCCGCAGAGTGAAGGTGGCCGCCAGCAGCTTGCAGGTCTATCCCGCGGCAATCCCGGTGCTTTCGGCGGCCACGCGCGTGGCCGGGCCCTCGCTCACTTGGATCCGCGACACGCGCGACAACGCCATGGATGCGCACCGCGGTACCTACACGAGCTTTCAGGAGTTCCTCTCCGACAGTATTTTCGGCGCTCAAGCGGATTTCAATCGCGTGGATGTAACGAATTCCAGTTACTATGCCTTCCATCACGATCGCATTGTGCTGGCCCGCAATACCCGCTACGGACAGGTGCGTGCCTTCGGCTCAGGGGCGAGCGAGCTGATCCCCCTGCCCGAGCGGCTCTATGCCGGTGGACCCACCTCGCTGCGCGCATTTTCTGAGAATGCCGCCGGGCCGCGCGATCCGGAGACCGGCTACCCGATCGGCGGCGCCGGGGCACTCATCAACAGCACCGAGCTGCGCTTACCTCCGCCCACCTTGCCCTGGCTCGGCGATTCTCTCAGCTTCGTCCTCTTTCACGACATGGGCAATGTATTCGACAACTCAGGAGAAGCCTGGCGCAGTGCGCTGCGGATTCATCAGCCGGACCAGGCGGCTTGCCGGGCGGCAGTGGTGACAAATACTTCGCAGTACCCTGTCGGGTATGACCCCAAGAATACTGGCCCCGTCACATCGACCGGCCAACAAGGCCCGTGCAATTTCAATTACTTCTCCCATGCGCTCGGCATGGGTGTGCTTTACCATACCCCCGTCGGACCCATCCGTCTGGACTTCGCTTATAACCTGAACCCGCCTATTTATCCGGTGAACATCAATTATTCGATTCCGACAGTGCAGGGGAGCCCAATCCCCGGATTCGCATCCGGACCGTATCTCGGCGAGGCTCCGCATTTCAACTTCTTTTTCAGTTTGGGACAGGCTTTCTGATGCATCCTTGGCGTCCAGTCCGAATGCATACCGCGCGCACTTCCGCCTGGTTGTGCGGTCTGACGGTCGGGATTTGTATGTCCGGGCTGCCAACCTGTCCAGCGCAATCTCCCCCAGCGTCGTCGCCTGCCACGCATCCCTCTCGAGCGTCTTCTCCTGTCGTTCTGGACCGTGTCGTGGCTGTGGTCAACAAAAATGTGATTCTGGCCAGCGATGTGGACAACGATATCCGGCTGTCGATTCTCGAGCCAGGGCGAGCCGGTCAAGGAGTTCTCACCAGGCAGCGTGCGCTGCAGCAGTTGATCAGCCGCACCCTCATCCAACAGCAGATCAGCCAGGAGGACGCGGGAGCCGCCGCGCCTTCGCAGGCCCAGCTCGACGCCCGCCTGGCCGAGATTCGCAGGGACCTGCCCGCGTGCGCTCATGCCAATTGCGCCTCCGAGGCAGGATGGAAGGCATTTCTGGCGGCGCACGGCCTCACCCAGCAACAAGTAGAGACCTATCTACGTGCCCGGCTCGAGATCCTGCATTTCATCGAGCAGAGATTTCGGGCCGGCATCCGCATCCCCGAGCGGCGAATCGAAGCCTATTATCACGACACGCTTCTGCCTCAATACCCCAAGGGGCAGGCGGTGCCCCCGCTGAAGCAGGTAGCGCCGCGCATCGCGGAGATTCTGCTCGAACGCCGGGTGAATGTGCTCTTCGGCAACTGGCTTGCCAACCTGCGCAAGGAAGGCGACGTCGAAGTACTGGACCCCGAGTTTGCGGCTCCGGAGAATAGCGAGAAGGCGGCAGGAGGTGGCCATTGAACGAAAACGCCACGCAGCCGCCGCAACCGCCTCCAACCCCTCCGCGCAGGCGTTTGCGGCGCTTCTTCCTCCGTCATCTTCCTCTTGCGGTGGCGGGCGGCGCACTTCTGCTCGTGATTGCGATTGTAGGCGCCTATTTCTACGCCAGTTCCCCGGCCTTTGAGAACCTGGTCCGCAAACGGCTTATCGCAAGCCTCGAGACTTCCACCGGCGGCCGCGTTCAGATTGCCTCCTTTCACTGGCGTTTACTCGCTCTCGAAGCCGATGCCGGCGGAATTGTGATTCATGGCCTCGAAGCTCCCGGTGAAGCACCCTACGGGCGTATTGAAGACCTGCGAGTGCAACTCAGCTTGCTGGGTTTCCTAAGCCCACACATTCGTTTGCGCAACCTAGAGATCGTGCGCCCCGAGCTTCACCTTATTGTCTATCGCAACGGAACCACCAACCAGCCTCATCCTCGCAAGCCAGGCCGCTCCGCCAAATCTGCGCTCGCCAGGCTACTCGATCTCCAGGCCGACCATATCTCCGTCGAGCAGGGCGTCTTGGACTACGACGATCGCGCTGCTTCCTTTGATTTCCAGAACCGCTTTGCGCCTCTCGATCTCGCCGCCAACGATGCATCCCTGCGCTTGACCTATCTGCCATCGGGTCCCCGAGGGCCGGCAAGCTACCGGATCGAGGCTGGAGTCACCGACCTCACTCTCTCGCGAGGCGCATTGGGCCCGGCCCATGCCGTGCACGGACGTCTTGAAGCCACGCTCGATCTGGAGCGCAATGCGGCTCTTCTGCGCAGCCTGAGCCTCACTGCACATCGCCGCGAGAGACGGAACCTCAACCTGGTGATCAGCGGCGCACTGGTGGACTTTGCCCACCCTCGTTGGAATGCCAAAGTGGGCGGCGCATTCGACATGAGTCTTCTCGAACCGGTGACCGGCTTTCCCAATGCCCCAAAGGGCGTCGTTCATCTGGCTCTCGACGCTGCGGGTCAGGATGGGCAGTTCCACGTCGATGGCCACGTTCACATCAAGGGCGGCTCCTATATCGCACCCGGCGTCGTGGCCGTCGGCGTGAATCTGGACGCGCAGGTCCACGCCGACCCGCAACAGTTGCTCTTTACATCAACCGTCGCCCGCCTCAAGCAGGGTGGACAACTCGAGGGTGAGGTGAGGTTGATGCATTGGCTGTCCCCCATTCCCGGAACCGCGCTCGTTGAGCCCGCCGCGCAGCCCGTTCCTCGCGCCAGGAGCGGCAAATCCAAACTCCCCGCGCGCCAATCGCCGGCCCATTCGCTCCATCTCCCGGCGGTTTCCATCCCGGTCAACGGAACGGTGACGGCGAAGCTGGAGAATGTTTCGCTCGATACCATTCTTGATATCGTTGGCAGGCCGCCATTCCGGCGCCTGGGCCTTGGGGGGCTGGTGAGCGGCCCCGCCACCGCAACCTGGACCGGCGGCGACGTGAACACCTTGGCGGTGAGCGCGGCGCTGAACCTGAGCCCCAGCCTGCAATCCCAACCCGGTGAAGCGCCCATCAGCGGAATTATCGACGCCACCTATACGCAGCGAAATGGCACGGTGTCCCTGCGCCATCTCGATCTCCGCACACCCGGCAACCAGCTGCAGGCCGAAGGAGTGATCGGCGCTTATCCGGTCACCAGCCCTACCTCGCTCCATCTCGAACTCCGCGCCCGGAATCTGCGTGAGTTCGACACCGTTTTGAGAAGCCTGGGTTTGAAGCGCGACGGCCAGGACGGAGCTGCGGCTTTGCCGGTGAGCCTGGGCGGCGAAGCTGACTTTCTCGGAGCCTGGAGCGGCTCTCTAGTCCGGCCGCACATCGCCGGTCATCTCCAGGCGAGGCAATTCAGAATCGAGATGGTTCCACCCGCCAATGGCCGCGCCCTTCAGTCCCGTTTTGTGCAACTGGACTCCGTTGATGTCGTCGGCAGCTACGCACCCCAGCTCATTACCGTCAGCCACGGCACCCTGCGCCGAGGCCCTACAACTGTCGTTCTCAGTGGAAGCCTGGAGGAGGCGCCGGCCGGGTCCTCGCCGGCCGAGGCTTCCAAGCCGCTGTCTTCGAACGCTGCGGCGGCGGCCCAAACGCGCGGCCGCAAGAACCAGGACCTGGCCTTCAATACTGCTTCCGCCCTCCATCTGCGCGTGCAGGCGGACAAGGTGAGCGTCGAGGAGGCACAGCTTTTCTTCCGTCGGAAGCTCCCGGCAACGGGTGCGTTTGATGCGCACGTTCAGGTTGACGGACCTGTTCGCGCGCTCGAAGGCTCAGGCTGGCTGGAGATGGATGGCGGCAGCCTCTATGGTGAACCGGTTGCGCGCCTCCGCGCCCAGGGTGGCATCGCCAACCAGGTGTTGAAGTTGACCTCCGTCACTGCGGACACTGCGGGTGGCGTCATCTCTGCTGCTGGCAGTTACGACTTCCGGGGCGGGCGCTTCCAACTGAATGCCAGGGCCGCTCGCATCGAGATCGCCCGCATCGGTTGGGTGCGCCGCCATGCCTCTGCCACAGCCGGACAACTGGCGGTTGAACTTTCCGGCTCGGGCACGCCTGCGAATCCCAGCTTTCAGGGCCACGCCACGCTGACCCCGCTCACCGTGGCCGGAGAGCGATTGGGCGATTTGACGGCTCAAGCCCGCACCCAAGGCCATGCCCTCCATTACCAGGCCCACGCTCACCTGGAAGGCGCAACCCTCAACCTGAACGGCCAGACAGCATTGGGCGGCGATTTCCCCACCCAGGCACAGCTCGATTTCTCCCGCTTTGACATCGGGGCTCTGTTCAAGATGGCCCACGTGAAAAGCTTCAGCGGCCAATCGAGCCTGGCCGGCGTCGTAAATGTCCAGGGCCCCCTGGCGCATCCCAGCCAGCTTCAGGGCGTGGCCAGCCTCCACCAGCTTGCCGTCACCATCGCAGGCGTGCACCTGCAGAGCCAAGGTGCGGCGCGCGCCACGCTCTCAGATGCCCGCGTCCATCTCGATCCTCTCCACGTGACCGGCGAAAACACAGACCTCCGCGCCCAGGGCAGCGTGGCGCTAGTTGGCTCACAGCAGCTCGATCTTGCCGCAAGCGGCGCCATTAACATGAGGCTGATACAAACCCTCGACCCCGACCTCACTGCCAGAGGCAGAACGACCTTCCAGGTGGAAGCCCACGGCCCCCTGCGCAAGCCCGGCCTGCGCGGACGCATTGACTTCCAAAACAGCTCTCTGTCGCTGGGCGATCTGCCCAACAGCCTCAGTCAGTTGCATGGCACGCTGGTCTTCAACCAGAATCGCCTTGAGGTGCGCTCCCTGACCGCCATGACGGGAGGCGGCCTCTTGAGCGTCGGCGGTTATCTGTCGTATCAGCGTGGCATCTACGCCAACCTTTCCGTTACCGGCAAGGGTGTCCGCATCAGCTATCCACAGGGCATCAACTCCCTGGCTGATCTCACTCTGCGCCTTGAAGGCACGCAATCCAGCCTGCTGCTCAACGGCAATATCCTCATCACCCGCTTCACGGCCAGCCCCAGTCTCGATATAGCGGCCCTGGCCGCGCAGGCCAACGCCGTTCCCCCCATCCCTTCGCCCAACGCTCCCTCCAATCACATCCGCCTCGACGTTCGCATCCGTTCCGCGCCCCAACTCAGCTTCCAAAATGCCTTTGCCAAATTGGCAGGTAACGTCGATCTGCAGGTGGGCGGCACTGTGGCCACGCCCTCCCTGCTGGGCCGGGTCTCCATCACCGAGGGCAGCGCACTGATTGCCGGAACCCGCTACGAGCTGCAGCGCGGCCAGATCTCCTTCACCAACCCAGTCCGCATCGAGCCCACCATCGACCTGAGCGCCACGGCCCGCGTGGCCGACTACGACATCACCTTGGGCCTGCACGGCTCGCCCCAGAGGCTGGCTGTCACCTACCGCAGCGATCCCCCGCTCGCCGAGGGCGACATCATCGCGCTGCTCGCCCTCGGCCGCACCACCAACCAGGAACAGCTCCATACCCAACAGCAGGCGCAAGCTATCAGCAGCCCCGCCACCGACGCCCTCCTCGGCGGAGCCCTCAACGCTTCGGTCAGCAGTCGCGTGCAGAAGCTCTTCGGCGCCGGCTCGGTCAAGGTCGATCCGAACTACCTTGGCGCCTATGGCAATGACACCTCGCGCATCACTGTCCAGGAACAGGTCGGCCACAACGTGACCCTCACCTATGCCACCGACGTCGACACTACCGGCCAGCAACTGCTCCAGGCCGACGTCGCCATCAACCGTCATGTTTCCCTGGTTGTCGCGCGCGACGAGTCCGGCGTCTTCTCCATGGTCATCAAAGCCACTCGCCGCTTTCGCTAGACAGGCCCGCGTAGCCGCCCCGCAGACCCTGCTCCCCAAGCCGCAGCGAGTCCCCATCCTTCACACAGCCATTTCGCGCATGGGGTAGGCAACCACGGCTCCGATACCCACGCCCTTCGCCAACACCGCACGCGCCAACCGCAGAGCCCGCGCTATCCTACAATACCTCGGGAGGGAGTCCGTTCATGCGTACCATCACCCTCGAGGAACACGCCTCGACTCCGGCCTATCTTCAGGCCGTGGACGCGCGCAACCAGCGCAGCTTCACGAATGCATACATCCGCACAGTTCGCGAGAAGCTGGTAGACCTCGGGGCAGGGCGCCTCGCCGCCATGGATGCCGCCGGTATCGACATGCAAGTGCTCTCTCTTGCCGGCGGCGACATGGACTGTCTCGACTCCCCCACGGCTACCGCGCTTGCGCGGGATCTGAACGATGCTCTGTCCGCCGCGGTCCAGGCCCTCCCCAAGCGTTTTGCCGCCTTTGCCGCCGTCAACCTGCAGGATCCGGAATCCGCCGCGAGCGAGCTCGAGCGAGCGATCCGCCAGCTTCGCTTTGTTGGTGTTATGGTTAACGGCGCCACGCGCGGCCTCTTTCTCGACCATCCCCGGTTTACGCCATTCTGGGAGGCCGCCCAGGTCCTCGGCGTTCCCGTCTATCTCCACCCGGCCCCGCCGCCTGCGCCGGTTCGCGAGGCCTACTTCGGCGATCTCCCTCCTGATATTGCCTTCACACTCTCCACAGCCGCCTGGGGATGGCACGCGGAAGCCGGCATGCACTCCCTCCGTCTCATGGCCTCGGGCCTGTTCGATCGTTGGCCCGGATTGCAGATCATCATCGGCCACATGGGAGAAGATCTGCCGTACTCGCTCGCCCGCGCCGACTCCGTCTTCGCCCGCGCTCCCCGACCCAAAGACCGCTCCATCGCGGAGATCTTCCACCAGCATTTCCACGTCACCACCAGCGGGTACTTTACCCTCCCGCCGCTGCTCTGTGCGCTTCAAACCGTAGGGGCTGATCGCATCCTGTTCTCGGTTGACTATCCGTTTAGCTCCAACGAAGAAGGCCGCCAGTTTCTCGATTCCTTGCCGCTGAATCCTGCTGACATGCACAAGATCGCCCACGGCAACGCCGAGCGCCTTCTGAAACTGCCTCCGGTGGTTTCTTAGCGGAGAGATGCCGCGATCCGCGACCAAATCTTCTGGCTTGGTTCCAGGAATCTCCCGGATTGGAACGCGGGGACCGTGGCGCGGAGGACCGGCTAGAATGCGCCGGGGCAGAGTCTTGCGAGCCCGGCCCCGGCGCCACTGCGGACACGCGAATTGCACATCGCTGGGGTCGCGTGACCGGCGGGCGATTTTCGGTTCTATTTGACGCGGTTGGCCACGAAATCCGTTCCCGGTCGATCGTCGAATTGGCGGGTGAATTTGATGGTGTCCCCGTCGGCTTTGCCGGTGTAGTTGATCTTGAACTCGTTGCCGTTGAAGTTCAGATCCTGCGCGAAGGAGATGTTGTCCCCATCGATCTTGCCGTCGGAGATGTCAGATGTTCCGCGCGGCGTGGTAATGGTTCCGGTCAACTTAGAGAATTTCTAATTTAAGTATTTACATATCGTGCGATAATGTATCCAGCCGGTTGAGGAGCCGGCCGGGATGCATGCCTATTCACAAGACTTGCGGAGAC
>JAKABE010000066.1 GCA_021801945.1 Acidobacteriota bacterium | reverse complement strand
AGGCGCCATCAGCGAGGGGGTTTGCGCGCGATCCAGCACTTCGAAGATCGAGGTCTCGGCCAGGTCAAACTCCGATAGACAGAAGTCCTTGAGGTCGGCCGGAACAAATGCCTTGAGCACGGCCCCGCGGCAGCGATCGAGCAGGAAAATCTCGTCGCCGGCCAGCACATAGCCCGCCCGAAGCTGGCCCTTGCCCGCCGCGGCGTTCTCGACTTCGGCCACAAAGCGGCTCACGGCCGCGAATCCCAGGGCCCCCGCCTTCGCCGCAGAAGGAGGCGGGCCTGCGCCACCACGCACGCCGCTCACCACTCCAGTCCCCCGCCGCGATGTTCCGTAGGCATGTGCTTCATGCGCGTTCAGGATACCGCGCTTTGCGCGGCCTAGCCACCGAGGAAATCTGGAAAGAAATCACGGAAGACTCCAGACAACCCCATCGGCGATTCATGCCCGACGGCTCTTCTCACGCACTCGGCGCAATCAGCTCATAGCCCGCGAACCAGTAGCTGATCTCAAAGGCCGCTGTGTCTTCGCCGTCGGAGCCGTGGATAGCATTCTCCTGGATGGATGCGGCGAACTTCTTGCGGATGGTCCCTGGTTCCGCGTTGGCCGGGTTGGTGGCACCCATCAATTTACGGAGCTCCGCGATGGCGTTTTCTTTTTCCAGCACCATCAGCACCAGAGGACCCGACGACATAAAATCGCACAGTCCGTCGAAGAATGGCTTGTCCTTGTGTACGGCGTAGAATCCCTCCGCCTGCGGCTTGCTGATGGTCTGTTTGCGGATGGCCACAATTCGGAAGCCCGCCTTGTCGATCTCCGCCAAAATGGCGCCTGTCGAGCCCTTGCGGACCGCGTCCGGCTTAACAATGCTGAAGGTGCGTTGCCCCACTCGATTTCGACTCCTCCACGGCGATCTGACGGTCCTTCACTCTGCGTACCGCAGAGTGCACATTTCCCTTGGCACTTTCCTCAAACAGGTGCAATCCGTGCTCCCCAGAAACAGGTCTTTGTTACTGGGCGGAAATATGCCCGCTTTCACGTGACGCGGTACTCCACGGAAACCGGAGAACTGCCGTGATTCCTACGGTCCATTGTAATTGCCGACGGGTATCGCGGGAATCGACTTTGGCGTGCTGCAGCGTGCTGCCGTCCGCACTATCTGCGTCTTTCGTCGACTTGAAGCGGAGGGCTTGGAATGAATATGCAGATGCTTGTCAAAGGTTTTGGACAATTCGGTCCAAGGTATCCGACACGGCAGAATCGGAATCTGCACCATGCGGTGCGTTAGGCTGCACCTGCGAGCAGTGCCGCATTGGTCCCCTACGTGCTTGCAAGTAGGAGCGCACCGCCGCCGGGTTGTCCAAGGAGGTATAGACCATGTCCTGGACCCGATGGATCCTCTGCCCAGCACGAAGATTCTCAGCCCTGCTTTTCGTCCTGTTTGCCGTACCGGGCGCCGCGATTGCCGCTACTACCTTAGAGAACATGCAAACGGCATTCAATGGCGAGAGCAGTGCGCACCTGCGCTACCTGGCTTTCTCACATCGGGCGGACAAAGAGGGCTACGGCGCGGTGGCCAGTCTCTTCCGCGCGGCGGCCCGCGCTGAGGAGATACACGCCGCGAATCATGCGGAAGTGATCAAAGAAATGGGTGCTGTTCCCCAGGCTCACATTGAAACGCTTACGGTCCGGTCAACTCGCGAGAACCTTGAGGCTGCGATGAAAGGCGAGTCGTACGAGCGCGACAGCATGTATCCCGAATTTCTGAAACAGGCGCGAGCGGACCGAAACAGACGGGCCGTCGTGAGCCTCAACTATGCCAGGACCGCCGAGATCGAACATGCGAAGCTCTTTACGGCCGCACTCCGCGACTTGAACCGTCTGAAGGGCACGGACCACACGGCTTTTTATTATGTCTGTCCGACTTGCGGGTTTACGGTGCGCGAAACCAACTTTGACAAATGTCCATCCTGTTTTACGGCCAAGGGGTTCTTTGAGGTTATTTCCTGAGGGTGAGCCGCTGGCCTGGTCCGTTCCCAAAAAGGAGGGGCGTCATGGCGCAATTCCCACCCATGCCAACCTGGGATTCCCTTCACCCGGTAATCATTCATTTTCCCATCGTGCTTTTGCTGCTGAGTCCCCTCTTTATTTTGATCAGCGCAGCCTTGCCTCTCTCCAGGGGCAGACCGTACATGACGGTCGCGCTGATCATGCTTTTGCTGGGCACCGGCAGTCTCTTCCTGGCCGGGGCCACCGGCGAAGCGGCGGCGAAGTTGGCTGAGCGCGGTGGTCCTGTAGATGCCGTTCTGGCATCTCACGAACGCTTCGCTGAAGAGACGGAGATCGTGTTTTCCGCATTTTCGGCAATCCTGGTGGGAGTCGTTGCGCTCCCCTGGGTCCTGCGTCGCGAGGAAACCAGGTTGACGGCGACCTTGCTGCCGCTTTCGTTTCTGGTTCTTTATGGCGTGGGGATCTTGTCCGTGGTGCAGACCGCTCACGCGGGGGCTCGCCTGGTGCACGAATTCGGCGTGCACGCTATAATTCCCGCGGGGAACGGTCTGTCCGGCGCTTCGCCCGCCGCCTCGGAATCGGCAGAGACGGATGGAAGAAGGTGATGGTCCTATTTTTGCCGGGAGCATCGCTCTGGGGCGTGGGATAAACGACCGCCGTTCTCGTTCGGTGACGATGGGCACGAATCCGTCGATAGAAAGTATCGAAGCTCAGGCACTGAGAAAGCAGCAAGTGGCTTTCTGCGTTCTCACCTTGTTCGTCATTGCTGTGCTGCTTCTGTTACATGCTCTTTTCGCCCCCCTTCTGGGCGAACCCTCCAAGGGCGTCATTCTGATTCTGGCTTTTGCTTTCCTGCTAAAAATGTGGGAGGCCTTGTGGCTTCAGCGCAAGAAGGAAGGCATTGCCACTGAGAGCGCGGACATCGAAACCGCTCTGTCTATCGTTGGTTTATTCATTCTCACCGCAGCGCTGGCCGTCCTCACCAACCGCGACGACGCCCCCTATTTTGTTCTTTTGGCAATTCCCATTCTGCAGAGTGCCTATCATTTCGGGCTGCTGCCCACCATTGCAACGATTGTCGCGGCCATCGGGATGATGTTCACCTGGATTCACCACTATTTCAGCATTCACCCCCCGACACGTCCAACAAAGTATTTGGAAGTCGGGATGATTGCAGTTATTTTCTGGCTCCTCGGGCCTCTGGTGTGGTTTCTCGTCAATCAGCTCAGAGATCTGGAGACCAACCTGTACAGGAAAATGATGGAACTTGAAGCTACCCGGGAAAAGCTTGTGGCGGAAGAGAAACTGGCTGCGGTGGGCCGGTTCGCGAGCGGAATCGCGCATGAGATCCGCAACCCGGTGGCGATGATCTCCAGTTCTCTCGCCACCGCGGCTTTTCCTGCATCCAACTCGGGCGAGCGGGAGGAGCTGTTTGCCATTGCTTCGCGGGAAGCCCGGCGCCTGGAGAACCTGACCACCGACTTTCTTGCCTATGCCCGTCCTTCCATGCCGCAGCGGGCGGCGATTTCCATCAGCGATGTTGTCCGTCATATTGCAGATGTGACAAGGATGCGCGCAGCCGACCGGTCCATCAATGTACGATGCCATCTGTGCAGCGAGGAGATCTTTGCCGAGGCAGACGCGGCACAACTCGAAGGCGCACTCCTGAATTTGTCGTTGAATGCGCTGGATGCTACGCCCGCGGGGGGGCATGTGGAACTGCGGACCCGCAACGATGAGGACACAGTTGTGGTTGAGGTCGAGGATTCGGGAAGGGCAATACCGGATTCGCATCTGGCCAGGGTTTTCGAGCCCTTCTTTACGACCAAGGCGAACGGGACCGGGCTGGGACTGGCCATTGCAAGAGGAGTAGCGGTAGCACATGGCGGCGATCTTTGGGTAAGCGCGAACTCAGACGGGGCAGTCGTCTTCACAATGACCTTCACAAAGAACTTTGCGGAAGAGTCCAGCTAGGAGGCTCTCGATGGCAAGGGTTCTGGTAATCGATGATGAACCGGGCATGAGACGCATCCTCGAAATGAACCTTCGAAGGGATGGGAATGTGATTGTGGAAGCCGAGAACGCGGCTGAGGCAATCGATCTGCTCAAGAGGGAAGATTTCGACGTTGTGCTCACCGACCAGAAAATGCCGGGCGGGAGTGGTCTCGACGTCTTGCGCGCCGCGCAAGAGGATGACGCGACCACCTCGGTGATTTTCCTGACGGCCGTCGGAACTCTGGAACTGGCTGTCGAAAGCATGCGGCAAGGCGCCTTCGACTTTCTCACCAAGCCCTTCGCACCTGACGTGGTCCGGGCCGCGGTTCGGCGCGCTTCCGAGCACACCGCATTGCTGCGCGAAAACGCGGTGCTCAAGACCACCGTGCAGAAGCTGGAGGGAGCGGAGGAGATTCTGGGCCAAAGTCCGGCAATTTGCAGCGTGCGCGATTTCATCGCCCGAGTCGCGACCACTGGCACCACGGTGTTGATTACCGGCGAAACCGGCACAGGAAAGGAGCTGGTGGCGAGAGCAATCCACCGCAACAGCCTGCGGGCAAAAAAGCCCTTCATCGCCATCAATTGCGCGGCGGTGACTGAAACCCTTCTGGAGAGCGAGCTGTTCGGGCACGAACGCGGAGCCTTCACGGGCGCGGACAGATCCAGAGCCGGCCTTTTTGAGGCTGCGCACGAAGGTACGCTCTTCCTGGACGAGGTTGCGGAAATGTCTTTGGCGGCCCAGGCCAAACTGCTCCGCGTGCTTGCCGACGGAGAGATTCAGCGCGTCGGCTCTACCGTTACCCGCCGCGTAGACGTGCGGGTGCTGGCGGCCACGCACCGCAGGCTCGAGGAACGTGTTCGCGACGGCCTCTTTCGCGAAGACTTGTATTACCGCCTGGCGGTGGTGCCTGTCCACCTTGCACCTCTTCGAGAGCGATCCGAAGATATCAGTGAGCTCAGCCGGGCGCTTTGCCTCAGAATCGCCGCAGAGATGAAAGTGCCGGCTCGTCCCATCAGCGCCGGAGCCCTAGCGAAGCTGACCCGATACGCCTTTCCAGGCAATGTGCGAGAGTTGAAGAATCTGCTCGAGCGGGCCTTGATTCTTGGCCAAGGTTCGGAGTTGCAGCCGGAGGATTTCTTTCTTGCGCCTGCCAACAACGTGGCACGAGTGCCCGACGAATTCACCTCGGAGGCGCTTGCTGCCCAACTCCCAAAACAACTGGATCTCCGCAAAACACTCACCGAGATCGAAAGGACGTTGATCGTTCGGTCTCTGCATCTCGCCAACGGCGTGCAGGCGGAGGCGGCGCGCTCTCTCGGGGTGTCGCGGAGTGACCTGGGGTACAAGATTGGCAAATACAACCTGGTTGACTCATCTGTTGAAAAGGAAGCGATTCGAATCCCCGAGTAGGATTGCCGCTGCGCAAACAGACGACCGTCCACATCAACCGTCCCCATCAGGGGAAGGCTAAAGCTTCTACACCCCTGTATCATTTTTTTGACAGCGCCTCTGTGGGCATTCGTCCATGGCCCTCGCTAACCCTCATTCATTGCAACAAAATCATGACCGCAACAGTTCTGATTTTGGCCCGTCGCGTGCATAGATGATGTGGTTAGACGCAGCGCACGATATTGCCTGACTCTTCTGCGAAGAGCGCAAAAGTTGGAAGGTGCTGACAGTGAACGCCATTACGAGTCCGGTGCTGGAGCGGGAGTGGGAAGCGAGCTTCTTGCCCTCAGCGCAGACGTTGCGCCAGTGGACGGCGCCGGGAACCATCCTTGCGGTTACCAACTTTGCCGATGAAGAGATTCTTCTGTTCCATGCCATTCGCCAGGCGCGGCGGAGCGCTGCAAAGGTGCTGCTCGTTCACGTGCTCCAGCCCAGGAATGCGCTGCCTATTGCCAGACGGTGGGTTCATCGCACCGATGCGGGCAGTTCGGCGGAGTCTGCGCTGGTGTCGCTCCATCGTATGGCGAGACAACTACGCTGGGTAGGAATTCCATGCGAGCCGCTCTTACTCAGGGGATTGCCGGGGAAAGAGATTTCACTGGTTGTAAAGGCCCGTGGCGTTGACCGGATTCTGATGGCCGGAACGTGCAAAGGGCGCGCGAGGGGCAAAGCTGCAGCGGCATTGGTGGAGGATCTGTTGCCCAAAATCTCCATCCCCATCTGTACGGTTGGCCAGCATCTGCCTTCAGCACTGGCTCACAATCAGCGAAGCGGGCATATTACGCTGGCCATATCGCTCCACTCGGACGTTGAGTTCCCGCTCGCCTTTGCTTCGCGGCTCGCTCAAGACCACCAGGCTAAGCTTACCGTCCTGCATGTTTTCGGCGGCGAGGAGAAGAGCAGGAAGGAAATCGAACGCACTCCGCTGGCGTTCGCTTCCCAGCTTCCTGCTGAACGGTTAAGGGAGGCTGAAATGCTGTGCCCGCTGGAAATTGCTGCGCCGAAGGGCGATCCCGCAACGGAGATTCTGAAGTTCGGAAGTTGCACAAATCAGGATTTCATCGTGCTGGGGCCCATCGGCCAGCCGCACTCTGCCCAGCCGGCTGGATCGATCATCGTCCATCGGGTGATCAGCGAGGCGCGATGTCCGGTCATCGTGCTTGGACCATCCGTTGGAGGTGCAGCCCACGGCTAGTCGAGGCTCTTTAACCAGGGCCCAACCGAGGAACCCAACGAGCGGGTCGCGGGCCTATAAGGCACCCACAAACCTCGTCAGCTTCCGCCCCTGCGGGGATACTCCCACTGTGGTGTTGGTTGAGCGAAATCGGGGCGGGTCCTTCCGAGGCTGAGTGACGCTGCCAGTGGGACGCGCCGGTACGAGCGTTCCGCCACGCACGGAAAGGCAGAAGATGAAGCATCTTCTTCATTTCGTTGCAGTGATTTGGCTCAGCTTGGCCGCGCCGCTTGTACAGCCGGATCCGACGCTTCCAGCCGCCCAGGCTCAAAAGCCGGCAGTTGCCATAGGCGCCAAGTCTGGACCAGCGGAGATCGAAGATCCCGCCTACAAGATCGACGCTACGCTGGTGAACGTGGACGCGTTGGTGACTGACGACGATGGCCGCGTTTTAACGGGCCTTGAGCGCGGCAACTTTCGCATTCTCGACAACGGTGTGCGGCAAAAGCTCGTGGATTTCGCGCCCACTTCGTCGCCGGTGACCATTGTGGTGTTGATGGAATACAGTGCCGCGTCATACAGCTATTTTGCCGGCAAGGCCGCGGACTGGGGGGCGGTCTTTCCTGGCTATCTCGAGCCGCGCGATTGGGTCGCTGTAACCACCTTCGATCTGCGGCCGAAGGTCCAGCTGGATTTTACGCATAATCAGTACGAGGTACGAGATGCGATCGCCCAGCTCGGATATCCGATGCATCGCGAGGTCAACCTCTACGACGCGCTGGGAGACACACTGGACAAGCTGGACAGGGTGCGGGGCAGAAAGTCCGTCCTGCTGCTGGCAACCGGCCTGAACACTTTTAGTGCGGCGACCTTGAATGAGATCTATGCGCGCGTTCAACGGACCGACGCCACCATTTTTTGCATTGGCCTGGCTGAAGCCGAATATGCGCGCTTTGGAGGCAGCAACGTCTCGTATCTACAAGGCAAAAACGTGCTCACCAGGTTCTCCAAACAGACGGGCGGACTCGCATTTTTTCCCCGATTCCAAGGAGAATTGCCCGACATCTTCCGCAGTGTGGTGGGCTATTTGCGCGGCGAATACACACTCACCTTCCGTCCGCCGCAGGAAAACCGCGACGGACGGTATCACCGGCTGAAAGTGGAAATTGTTGGGCCCGACGGGAATCCGCTGAAGGTGACGGACGAAAAAGGCAAGAGGCACAAGGTTGAAGTCTTCGCCCGGCAAGGCTACATAGCCCCGAAGGGATGAGGCCCGAGGGGCGGATTCGCGCCGTGAAGGGCCATTCGAAGAACGGGGGCCTCCAATGAATGAAGCGATACGAAAGTGCACCGCGGCCAGTTCGATCTTCCTCCTTATCTTTCTGCCCAACGTTCCGGCTCGCGCGCAGTCGCAGGCAGTGCCCAAGCTGCCGCAAGCTTCTCAGTTGCCGCTGCACGAATATTTGCAGAAGCCCTATGAAGAGCTGTTTACCTTGGCCCCCTCACTCAAATTCAGCACCAGCGAGGTCGAGCGGGAACGCCAGGCGCTGAAGCGTGGAGAAGACAGCTGCCGAAACCGCTTCAAGGGGCACTCAAAGCTGTATGAAAAGCAATTGGATAGCGCGCGGACGGAACTGAAAAAGGGCGGATTGGAGATGGCGGACTCGAAGCGCCACGATCTTCACTGCAGAATCCAGAACCTGGAGCTCCTCCGCAGCGAAGCGGATGTCCTTTCCGGCCAGGCCATCCCGAATGCCTATGACAACCTGAACGCCAAGCTGGATCTCTTGGCGCAATGGCCTGAGCAGCACCGGCAGGCTCTTGCAGCCATCGCAGACAAATCCTACAGCAAGAGGCCCTGGGCCGATGTAAAGGACATCGGATTCAGAGACATCGCTCCAGGCCAGCGAGACGACATCAAGCGTGGCCAGGACGCTGTCAATGAGCTCAAGCGAACCGGCTTGCTCCCTCCCGAAGTGAACAACAAAGCCATCCAAGATTACGTGAAAGCCGTCGGAGAGCGGGTTGCAAAGCACTCAGACCTTAAGGTTCCCCTGCATATCACGGTGCTCCAGTCGAGGGAGATCAACGCATTTGCATTGCCCGGCGGCTATCTGTTCATCGAGCGCGGGCTGCTGGAAGCTACCGATGACGAGGCACAATTGGCCGGGGTAATCGCACATGAGATCGCTCACGTCACCGCCCGCCATAGCGCCAAGCTGATGAAGCGCGCCACTATCGCCGGCATTTTCTACCAGGCCGCGCAGGTTGCCGCCGTCGTCCTCACGGGCGGAGTCGCCGGAATCGGCATGTATTACGCGCTACAGTATGGCTTTTATGGCCTTGGCATGGTCCTGAGTCTTAAACTCTTGGGCATCAGCCGCGAGTTCGAACTTCAGGCTGACCAGTTAGGAATGCAGTATGCCTGGAGTTCCGGGTACGACACAACCGGCTTTGTGCGCTTCTTCGACAAGATGGCCACCAAGGTGGGCTACATCAACGGAGTAAGCTGGTTTCGCACCCATCCGCCCTTCTATGAGCGCATGGTGCAGGCCCAGCGCGAGATGATGTTCCTTCCTAAGGGACGAGGACAAATTGTCCAAACCCCAGAGTTCCTAAAGATGAAAAAGGACTTGATCCCCGTGGTCGCCGAGGCCAGAAAAGAAGAGAAGGAGAAGCCCAGCCTTTTGATGACAAAGGAGGAGGGATGCGCGCCGCCGCAAAAGATTGAGTACACCCCCGGCCAGCCGATCGAGCAGCTCTGCTCGATTGAGCCGCGCAGCCCGGAGACGGCGGCGGAAACCAGCGTCGGCGACGCCCGTTGAAAATGGAGACGGCATCCTGTTCATTTCTTCAACATGGGCGGCAGCCAGCTTTCACTTGCCGGAGAAGCACTCAGCCCATATGAATTGGCTATCCGGAACAGGCAAGTCCAGGCCTGCAGCCCCGCAACGCAGCCGCTCAGGGGACTGGCGATGTGACGCCTTCCTTACCAGATCACGTTGATAGCAGGTTGTTGTCAAATGAGGAACTCGACGGGACACGAACCTTCTTGAGACTTTGGACGTCCGCGTCGCAATGTTTTGACAGAGGGAGTTTCATCTCTCCCGGCCAGGTCCCGATGCGGTTGAAACCGCTAGGCTATCGCAGTCCCCAAATTGGTTACAAACCTGCATTGAGCCCATGCACTACCACTTTCGATGGTCGGCGCCGGGGGGGGGTGCACCCACGAGCGCAATTCGACTCGCACCACGTGTAGAAAGGTAACGCGATGCAATGTGTCAATCCTCAATGCCGTCAGGATGCCCAGGACCTTCATGCTGGAACTCTGCGCCTCTTCGAGTTAGCCATACCGCCGGAAAAGCGAATTGTGCGGGCCGACAGTGGTTTTCCCGTCGTAGTGGTGCCGAGCCGGTATTTCTGGCTGTGCTCGAAGTGCTCCCGCATTTGGAAGATGAAACGCTGGACGCCAGCCGGGCTGGTTCTTGAGTCCCATCTCAGCTCGGATCGGAACGGCGCCGGCCTGGAGCCGAAAAGCCTGACGATCAAAATCGGTCCAGCAAGGCAAGCACCGCGGTCCCGAGTGCCGGCATTGAGCGATCTTATGGCTTGATCGCCGGGGCAGTAACAATGAAGCCACTGTGGAATGAGTTCCGCTCATACATCGGTTCCACTTCGCATTGGGCAGTATCACTATTGATCCTTGCCGCGATGGGCGCGGCAGCGAGCGAGATCTACGTTTTTCACAATCGGCATTCCGCCAACATGCTTTTATTGTCGGCAGTGGTCATTGTCTGCATCCCCCTCGGACTCGAACTCGCGGATCAAATCGCTAAGCGCAATTTCAGCGTCGATCTTCTAGCCTTCATTGCGATCGTCACCTCCGTTGCCCTCAGGCAGTATTGGGTGGCGGCTATCGTGGTTCTCATGCTCTCGGGCGGCAAGGCTCTTGAAGAGTACGCCACCCGCCGGGCCTCCTCGGTTTTGGGCGCTCTGGCGCGGCGCATGCCACAGATTGCTCATCGCATGGAGGCCCCGGATTCCGTCCAGGATCTTCCCGTGGAAACGATCGTCGCCGGGGAAACGTTGCTTGTGTATCCTCACGAGCTATGTCCGGTTGACGGCATCGTCGTGCAGGGCACGGGAACCATGGACGAGTCCTACCTCACGGGCGAGCCGTTTCTCATTGCAAAGGCGCCCGGGGCGACGGTGCTTTCCGGCGCCATCAACGGCGATGTGGCTCTGACCATCCGCGCCACGCGCCCGGCCAGCGACTCGCGCTATGCCAAGATCATTGAGGTCCTGCACGAATCGGAGAAGAACCGGCCCCAGATCCGCCGTCTCGGCGACCGGCTGGGCGTCTGGTACACCCCGGTTGCCGTGGCCATCGCCGCGCTGAGCTGGATGGTCAGCGGGCAGCCGGAGCGTTTTCTCGCGGTGGTGGTGATCGCTACTCCATGCCCCCTACTGCTCGCTATCCCCGTCGCGATCATTGGCGCAATTTCGGTTGGCGCACGGCGCGGAATCGTCATCAAGGACCCCTCCGTTCTGGAAAAAATCGATTCCTGCCGAACGCTGATTGTGGACAAGACCGGAACGCTTACCTACGGCAAGCCGAGTCTTACCGAGATTCTGTGTACCGGGCGATGGCCGCGGCGGACGCTGCTCCAGTTCGCCGCCAGTCTTGAACGCTACTCCAAGCATCCGCTGGCTTCGGCTGTTCTCAACGGCGCCAACGACGAGGCGATCCCCTTGTTGACGCCGCAGGACGTGTCCGAGTCGCCGGGACGCGGGCTTAGTGGCCATATTGAAGGGCACGTTGTGACGTTGACGGGGCGCGGCAAATTGCCGTCCGAGGCCCGCAAAACATTGTCGGAACTTGCCACGGGCCTTGAATGCGTCCTTTTGATCGACGACGAGCTGGCGGGCCTGATGCGCTTTCATGATCAGCCAAGGCACGAAAGCAAGCCCTTCCTGAGC
>JAKABE010000065.1 GCA_021801945.1 Acidobacteriota bacterium | reverse complement strand
TTTTCGCGGCCGATCATGTAGAGGTCCCACATGGGGTGGTTGAAGACCACGAGCACATCCGGTTCGCGGTTGAGGGCGGCCAGCATTTCGGTAAGCCGCGCATCGTGGGGATGGGCTGTAAAGTCCTCGAAGGCCTCCATCCATTCCGCAGCGCGTGCACCGGGGAGGTTGTGAACGCCGAGGTGGAACGACTGGAACTGGCCATAGGGAACCGTCCACTCCACGGAGACGGGAATGTGGCGGGCGCTGGGCACACTGCGGAGCAGCAAAGGGGCCTGAATGTTGTCGTGATCGGAGAGTGAAACCAAGGGCGCAAGGCCCAGCTTTTCAATCTGCCGGCTCTCCAGGTCGAAGGCCAGCTTGGGAGTCATGGGCGGGGTCCAAAAGCTGGCCTCATAGTCCACGCGCAGCCCCTGGTTCCGTTCCGAGCGCTGCTCCAGGCGCAGCATCAGAGGCCGCATGGCCGGGAACTGATTGCCGAACTTGGCCAGGAAATCGAGCGTCTCGCGGGATTGATTGGTGTGGCTGTGGAGCGAAACCCCTGTGCGAAATCCGCGGGTTGCGTTGGGATCGCGCCAAAGGTACGAGATGGTCGAATCAGGCATCTCTTTCCCCCTCCTTGTACGAGCAATTCTCCAATTGCTGAACCCAGTATCCCGGGCCGGCGGTAAAAGCACTGTTAAAATCGGGACAAATCTACTTCAATCCTGAGAAGGAACGAACACAACCAGCAGGAAAGCCGGGGGAGCCGGCAAAACTCCTGAAGACAAGTGCAATTGACGCCCAAAACCATCCCAGTCCCGCATGCCATAGTTACTTGTGGGCCTTTGCCGGCTCGGGTCCGAGAAAATCCTCAACCGTCCAGCCAGCCATGAGATCGTCGTCGTGCCCTGGCCCTGAATTCCCGGCCTGCTCTGCCTCGGCTTGAGCAATCTCTGCGGCAAGGTAGTTCTCCGTCAGGCCTCGGCGCAAGAGATCGAAGGCCTCTTCCGGCGTGTCCGCCATCTGAAAGAGATCCAGGTCCTTGGGCGAGATGGCCCCCGTATCGACCAAGGCGCTCAGGTTGAAGACTTTCTTCCAATAATCGGCCCCATAGATCACGACGGTGACCTTCTTGGCCAACTTGCGGGTCTGAGCGAGGGTGAGAATCTCGAACATCTCATCCAAGGTTCCAAAGCCGCCGGGGAAGACGACCAAGGCCTTGGCCAAGTAAGCAAACCAGAGCTTGCGCATGAAGAAGTAGTGAAACTCGAAGTTCAGCGAAGGTGTGATGTAGGGATTCGGCCGCTGTTCGAAGGGCAGGACAATGTTCATGCCGATGGTCTTGCCCCCCGCCTCGTAGGCGCCGCGGTTGGCGGCCTCCATGATGCCCGGTCCGCCACCCGAGGTGACGACAAAACGATGCTTGTGCGAGGGAATGGACTGTGCCCAGCGGGTAAGCAGTTGCGCGAGGCGGCGCGCATCCTCGTAGTAGCGGGCCATCTCGACAGCGGCCACGGCGCGCTTGCGCTGCAACTCGGTGGCCTTGCCCTCCGCGATGGCGTCGGCTCTGGCCGGCTGTTCTTCGCGGGGAGCGGGACGCATGGAGCCGGTGTTGTCCAGCAGTTCCAGGTCATGGTCGGCTTCCTCGCGTCCGCGGAAGCGCGCCGACCCGAAGAACACGACCGTATCCTGAATCTGCTCGCGGCGGAAGCGGGCCAGAGGCTCCATGTACTCGGAGACGATGCGGATCATCCGGCCGTCGGCGCTGTTCAAGAAACCGGAGTTTTCGTAAGCGAGCGGGGCCGCATCCAGCGGCGGCGGCGCGCCATTGCCCGGTATGGCAGCCTCACGGGCCGGCCCCGGCACTGCCCCGGATCGGGGATTGCCGGCGGCGTTTGCGCGCTGCGATTTTTGTGTTGCGGTCTTCCCGGCGGCTTTTTTGTGCGGTGCAGGTCGCCCCGCGCGATGGTCCGTCATTGCCGTGTTCCCTACCCTTCAGCTGTTATGGCTCACCCGTCCCGACGCCGGATGACGTACTCAAAGGCGATCCATAGATCCAACAGGCCCAACCCCGAGACAATACCGCGCACCGCGCCGCTGGCCGCAAAGATTGAGAGCGAAGGAAACTGCAAAAAGAGCGGATTCTGATCCCAAATGATACGCGACCACGGAACGTAACAAACGGCAATGCCCACGTAGATCTGAACCATCACGCGGAGGGTTAATTCCACACGTTCCAACCAGCGTGGAATCCTTCGCGCCTCGGGTGCAGACACCTTCCCCGGGCCAGCCTCTGGTCCGGGCAGCGACGCCGGGCTCATAGCGAGTGGTGAGGATGTCGATTCCGGCTGCTGCGGCATTGCTTCCTTGCGCTCGCCGTCCCCCGCATCTGGCCGCATCACCGGCATTCGGATCCCCCCGAACGCCCCAACGCGGCTTAGGGGACGCCGTACTTCAACGGTAACACACCCGCACCTATAACCTGATGAGATGCAAACGGTTGGATTTCAGTGGCCGCATTTCTTCAGGACGATTGGCCTCCGGCGGGCCTCAGCGGCCAGGCAGGGGGCCGGATGGCGGCCTTCGAAGGCCGGGGCGCACCCTTGCCGGACTTGCTAACATCTACGCCGCTTTGCGATAGTGGCTGGGAGGGCACAAAAAAGCTGGGCGCGATGCCGAATACGGCATTCCTGTATTTTGGGGGACTGCATCCTTGTGGAAGGCCGTGTGACCGGGTTTCCGGGGTTCCGCTGCGGCCAGGATCCGGGTGCAATCCAACGCCCTGCCACATATCGCGGAAGTGCGCTGCATAGGATAGGAGCCTCCCCAGTCAACCCGGACGAGGAGAGAAGCGTGAATTTAATACGGAGACAACGATGCAATTGAGGTGGATGCCGGTTGTTTTGATTTTGATGGGGATGGGGCTGGTGAGCAGCGCCGTGGCCCAGGCACAAGGCAGCGCTTCGGCGGCGCAGGCGCAAAAGAAGGCGGCCCACGGCCCAGCGCAAATCACTCTGGGAGGCAGTTTCTACCAGGCAATGAACAGCCCATCGGCCGGCATGGGCACACTGCAAAAGCCGGCCAACTCCCCAGGCTTCCTGTTCGAGCTTCGGTACATTGCCAGCCCGCTGATGGGCTTTGAATTCTCCTACGGATACAATCCTGCTGATCAGTTGCTGACCCCGAACCCCGGCGATTGCCGCTATACCTGCGCCTATGCACCGCTGGAGCTTCATGCCAAAGCCAGCACCATCGGGTTGAATTGGATATTCTCGAAAAAATTCGGTTCTCTCCGTCCCTTCGCAATTGCCGGCTTGGGCTTTTTTGTAGACTCCACCAACCAGAGCGTCTACGTGGTCAACACGGTCCCGAGAGTTGCAGTGATCACCGGCGGAGGCGTGGACTGGAGCGTACTTCCGAAGGTTGGGATTCGCGCGCAGTACCGCGACAACATTTACAGCGCACCCAATCTCTCCGCGCTCTACCCAGCAACTGGAAAGATGACCTACACGACGACACCTGCGGTGGGCGTGTACTACGTGTTCGGGCGCAGGTAATCGGAAAAGCGTAGACGCGATTCGTGGGCTACCAACGTTCGCGCGATGAAATTGCACGAAAGATGGGGCCGCCAGCAACGGAAGGTAGAAACCCTGTCCGCAGTGGGGCAAGAATCTCACTTTCCCTCGCTCAAGCGGGCTCCTATCACTCCCGTGCAACAAGCCGGCTTAGGAAGCGGCGTGGTCTATCTTGTCGGCCGCCGTCTTCTTCTGCCAACATGTGTCCATATCGGTAGCCGATACCGCGTTGTCGCGCAGCAACGCCGCGCCCTTGTGACCGCTGCGGCTGCATAGCGCCGCCGGCAGGTAGCCACTGGCCAAGCAGATGCTCGCGCACAAAGACGAGAAACGTAGGCTGTGAACAGGGTTTCAAGAACAGCACGCTGGTGCGCAGGCCTGCCTGGCACAGTTTGCGCAGCGTGCTCATGCGCTGGTCCAGACGCGGAGCGCGCGGAACCGGGCGGCGACCGCGCGCTATCATTGCCATGCAATTATTTGGAGGGAGACAGAGTATGAGCGCATCCAAAACAACCCGCATCACCTGGCTGGGCCACGCGACGGTCCTGGTTCAGACTGCCGAGGGCACGAACATCCTGATCGATCCATTTATCACGCCGAATCCCAAGTACCCGAAGGAGTTCGTCCTGCCCGAGAAGATTCACTATGTTTTGCTGACCCACGGCCACGGCGACCACATCTCCGACGCCGTGCCAGTGGCCCAGAAACACGGCTCGACCGTAGTAGCGATGTACGAGCTGGCGGACTTTGTGAAGGCCAAGGGCGCGGGGCAGACCATCGGCATGAACCTGGGCGGCACGGTGCAATTGGAGGATGTAGCCGTCACCATGGTTGACGCCAAACACTCCGCTGCGGCCCAGGATGAGAAGGGCAACCATTATGTGGGCGTCGCGAGCGGGTTTGTGCTCGCCCTTGCCGGCGGTCCCGTCGTCTACCACGCCGGAGACACGGCGGTCTTTGGCGACATGAGCCTGATCCGCGAGCTCTACCACCCCAAGGTAGCCATGTTGCCCATTGGCGGGCACTTCACGATGGGGCCAAAGGAAGCCGCGCTGGCCAGCCGCCTGCTCGCTCCCGAGGTCATTCTTCCCATCCACTTCGGCACGATTCCGCAGCTCACGGGCACGCCGGATGAGTTGGCGGCGATGATCGAACCAGGGGTGCAGGTGGTCCGTTGGAAGCCGGGCGAGCAGTACGTGGTCTGAGCGCGGGGGGTGAATTGACTTCTCCCAATGGCGTGGCGCATTGGGAAATGCCGTAGACTGGGTGGGTGAAGATGGCGCTCGCCCAGATCGATCCCACGGTGGGGGATTTCACCGGGAATCTAGAGAAGATTGTTGCATTCAGCCGCCGTGCCGCCGCCGCTGGCGCGCGGCTGACCATCTTCCCTGAACTGGCTATCTGCGGCTACCCTCCCGCCGATTTTCTTGAGAAACCCAGCTTCCTGGCCCGCTGCCGCACCGCGGTGGACGAACTGGCCGCGGCGACGCGCGGTGTACCCACGGCGGTGCTGGCGGGCGTGGCCCCGCCCGCGGGCGCAGAAACCGGCAAGCCGGCCTTCAACGCCGCGGTTTTGCTGGACGGCGGACGCGTACTGCTTGAACAGCACAAGCGCCTGTTGCCCTTCTACGATGTCTTCGACGAGCAGCGTTACTTTGCCGCCGCCAGGGATCAGCAGGTGGTGGAGCTGGACGGAGTGCGGGTGGCCATCACGATCTGCGAGGACGCCTGGAACGATAAGAACTTCTGGCCGCGCCGTCTCTATACGGTCGATCCCGTGGAAGAGCTGATGCGCCAGCGGCCGGACGTGCACGTCAATCTCTCATCCTCGCCGTTCTGGCACTCCAAACGCGCCATGCGCCGGGAGATGCTGGCCGCCATCGCCCGGCGTCACGGCATTCCGGTGCTGATGACGAACCAAGTGGGCGGCAACGACAGCCTGATCTTCGACGGCTCCTCGCTGGCCCTCAACGCGCGGGGAGAGCTGATCGCCCAAGCTGCCTCGTTCGAGGAGGACCTGGTGGTGGTCGATCCCTTTGCAGCACGGCCGGTCGCGGCGCCCGAAGAAGACGAAACCTCGGCCGCCTACCACGCCCTGGTGCTGGGAACTCGCGATTACGTGCGCAAATGCGGCTTTCGCCAGGCGCTTGTGGGCTTGAGCGGCGGCATCGATTCGGCGCTGGTAGCCTGTATCGCCAAGGACGCGCTGGGCGCAGAGAACGTAATCAGCGTCGGCATGCCCAGTCCCTATTCGTCGTCCGGCTCGATCGACGACAGCCGCCGCTTGGCCGCCAACCTCGGCATCCGCTTCGAGGTCATCGGCATCAGCGGCATCTTCGCCGAATTCAATCACGCGCTGGAGCCGCTCTTTGCCGGCCGCCAGGCGGACATCACCGAGGAGAATCTTCAGCCGCGCATTCGCGGCACGCTGCTCATGGCGCTCTCGAACAAGTTCGGCGCGCTGGTGCTCACCACCGGCAACAAATCCGAGATGGCCGCCGGCTACTGCACTCTTTACGGCGACATGGTGGGCGCGCTGGCCGTGATAGGCGACTTGGTGAAGACGCGCGTCTATGCCGTTTGCCGGTGGCTCAACCGGAAGGGCGAGGTGATTCCGGAGGCAATCCTGGAAAAGCCGCCTTCGGCGGAGCTGCGCCCGGGCCAGAGAGATACGGACTCGCTGCCGCCTTACGAGGTCCTCGACCCCATCGTCGAAGCTTATGTGGAACGGTATGAAGCGCCGGAGCGCATCGCCGCGGCCAACAGGGTCCCCCCGGAGGTTGTGCAACAGGTGGTGCATCTGATTGAGAGATCCGAGTACAAACGCCAGCAGGCCGCGCCGGTGCTCAAGGTCACCGCCAAGTCGTTTGGCATGGGGCGCAGATTTCCCATCGCCGTGAAGGTTCAGGTATAAGAGAGTGTAGGAATTTTCCTGCCTGATCGTTCCTTGAAGGAGAACAGCTTGACCCGTTCGTCCATTCCTTTCCTCAGCGCCGCTGCAGTGGCAGCGATATGCTTATCTGTGTCTTCCGCGTCGGCACAGACAAACGTGCCGACGGCCCCCGTTCCGGCGCCGAATGCCGCCGCCGGACAGGCTCCGCCCACGCCCACCGAGGCCGCTCCCCTGCCCACAAGCGTTCCGCCCGCGCCCGCGACAACGCCGTCAGCACCGGCTCCATCTCTTACCGCGCCTGCCTTTCCCAAGCCGGCTCCGGCGAACTTTACGGCTACTTCGCCCACGACGGCGGAAGTGAATGCCTTCCTTGAAGCCAATTGGGGCTACGACTCGAACCGCGTATGGCAGGTCCAGGCGATTCTGAAGACTCCGGTGGAGGGCGTCAGCAGGGTGATTGTGCTGGTGGCGGAAAAGGCCAGCCAGCAGAAGCCCTTCGCGCTGGTCTTCTACACGCTGCCCGACGGCAAGCACCTTATCACGGGCAATGCGCTTGTGGCCTTCGGGACAAATCCCTTCGCGGCCGCGCGCGCTGAGCTCCAGCAGAAGGCCGACGGGCCTTTCCGGGGATCGGCTTCCAAGGATCTGGAAGTGGTTGAGTTTACCGATTTTCAGGACACGAATTGGAAGGTGGCTCAAGCCAACGTGGATAAGCTGGCGCAGGATTTTCCCCAGGCCCACATTGTCTTTCAGAACGAACCCATTGCCTCCATCCACCCGGAGGCGCTCAAGGCGGCTGAATATGGTGCATGTGTCGCGAAGCTGGGAGGCAACAGCGCCTTCTTCAAGTTTGCCTCGGCAGTGTATGAGGCCCAGGCAGGCTTAGGTACGCCGGACGGCGCCACCATGACTCTCAATAGCGCCGCAGCCGCGGCGGGGATGCTCCCCAAGAAGATCGCAACCTGTGCCGCGAGTCCGCAGACCCAAGCCACCGTAGCGGACTCGATGAAGCTGGGGCTGTCTCTCGGGATCTCAGCAGAGTCCACGTTCATGATCAATGGCCGCGCGGTACCGACCAACGCGCCCTACGATGTGCTGAAGAGGATCGTCGAGTTCCAGGCCAAGCTGGACGGCGTGTCTCTGATCCAGCCGGCACCAACCAAATGAGCCCAGCCTAAACACAAAAGCCGCTCAGGGCAATCCTGGAATCTGGGATTGCATGGGGCGCATGGGTTGCGGGGGTTGCGGGGGTTGCATGGGTCGTGCAGGCACGGGCTTCGGCCTCGCAGGCTGAGGGGTTGGCAGCGGCGTGGGATAGGTAGTCGGGCCAGTCGTTTGCTGAGTGCCCTTGGCGACCGCCAGCATGGGGGTGTGCCCGGCAGCCTGGGCTCCGCGAATCAAATGGGGCGTGAGCAGGATCAGCAACGTGGCGTAATTCTTCTGATTGTTGTTGGCTTCAATCTGGTTCAGACCTGGAATCTCGCCGATCCCCGGCGTTCCAGTGAGGGCGTAACTCTCTGATTTGTCGATTTCACTCGCCACCTCCACCGTGTCGCCGTCTTTCACCGTGACCACTCCCGAATAGACAAGATTGTTGAGGATGGGATTGCCGTCCAGCGAGGATCCGGAAAGGCCGTCGATCTGCATATTGATCTTGAGCGCCACCCGGCTGCTACGCATCACGGCGGGAGTAACTTTGAGCGTCAGCCCCAGGTCCTGGTACTGGATCATGGGGACCGCGGGCATTGCTCCTTGCAGCGAAGTAAGCAAAGAGCCCAAGCTACCGGAACTGCCCGCCCCGGTAATCCCGGGAATATTCGGCAGACCGCTGCCCGGGCTCGAATACTCGGCAGTCTGGATAGGGTAGCGCGTGCCGTCGCGTAACGTGTGCTCTTGGCCGTCACCGAGGCGGAATTCGATCTGATCCAGAATCCGCGTCTGGGTGGAATTCAGGTTGAAGGTGAAGGAGGTTGCGCCCGGCGCCAGGGCGGATTCCGTGAGACCGCCCCCGAACAGAGCGAAGCCGTTCGAGAACAAGGCGCTCGAAACCTGGCCGGAGGCAATCAGAATCCCGAGGATTCCGATCAGATCGCCGGGAGCCGCCAACCCCGAGGAGATGATCTGCTGCACCAGGCTCTGATTGGCGCTCAGGATGGACTGCTCCTCGGCAGCGACGTTGAAGGCGGAGATGGATTGCGGAGGCTGGAGCCCGGTGGTGAGCGTGCTCGAGTTCAAGAGTTGAATCAGGCGCACGTCCAGCATGACCTGGCTGCTTCCGTCCAGCAAGGTGCGGATGGTGTTGTTGAAGGCGTTCAGGGAGACTTGCGGCGCCCGCAACGTGATCGTGTCCGCGGAGTCGTCAGTGGCCACGCGCTGGGCGGCGAAGACGTTCCGGGCCAGGAGGGCAACCTCGTGCAGGTCCGACGATTCCACGCCGCCCAGATATGCCGTCTCCAGCGCCAAGGGAGTGTATTGAGCGCGGTTTTCGCGGGTGTCGCGGAGTACCAGCACGCGGTGCGCATCCACCGGCACATAAAACGAGTCAGTAGCCAAACCCAGCGCTCGCGTGGCCTCCGCAAAGTTGGCGTCGCCGATATCGAAACGCAGCGACTGGCTGCGCACGCTCTCGTTCACGAGAGCATCGAGTCCGAAGGCTTTGAAGACCTGCTGAATGACCAGGCGCTGGTCGTTGCGCAAGTGAAAGCTGTGCAGCCCCCGAGTATGCACAAGCTGCACCGGCTCAGCCATTGCGCTACCCGCCTTTGTGTACAGGGGAGTTGGCTGGCCGGCCACGAGGTCGTTGCCCAATTGCTGTAAGTGTTCAGCCACCTCGGGGTTTTTGGGATCGAGCTTCAAGGCTTGAGCCAGGGCGGCGCGCGCTCCAGCCGGGTTGCTCAGCAACTGGTCCTTGGCCGCGGTCTGGATCAGCACCGCTACGAGGTGGCTGCGCGTCACCCGGATGGCCATCTGATAGTCGGCATTGCCGGGATTGAGCTTGGCGGCCTGCTCGTAATCGCTCATGGCCTCTTCAAACCGCGAGGCCATAAAGAGCTTGCTGGCTTCCAGATAGAGCTTCAATGCGCGCCGCTGCGCGCCGGTACTGGGCTGCGGGATGGGTTTGGCCGGCGGCGGGGCCGCCGCGGCTGTCCCGCCCGGCGCCTTGCCCGCGGGCGCCAGCACTGCCTGCGCCTGCATGGCGCCGGGAAAGACCGCCAGCAGCACCGCCGCGGTGAAGAAGCGAAGGCGCGCGCTCAGGCACCGGGTTTGCGGCTGCGGCTTCACGGCGCGCTCCGGGTGAGCGCAAGCAGATCGGCCAAGGAGGTGGCACAGACCTCGGGCTGGTGCTGGAGCAGCTCGTCAAAGCTGTAGCGGCCCGTGGCCACGGCGATGACGGAAAGGAAGTTGGCGCGCGCCGCCTCGATGTCGCGCGGCGTGTCGCCCACCACGCAGACGCTCGCATCCTTGCCGGCCATTTCTCTGGCCTTGCGCGCCGCCTGCCCGATGAGATGCGCGCGGAGGGGGAAATGGTCACTGAAACCGCCAAAGCGGAACCACTCACGCAGTCCGGCTTGCTCAATCTTGATCCATGCGATCGCCTCCAGGTTTCCGGTGGCCACTCCCAAGAGCGCGCCTTTACGCGCCAGGTGGCGCAGCGTCTCCTCCACCCCCGGCATCCGCACCACGTCCATCTCGTGCCGCCGCTCGGCCACGACCGCACGCATGGCGTCCAGAATGGCCTCCGTGCGCGCCTCCCATTCGCCGGCGGGAATGCCGGCTTGGCGGCAAGCCTCGTGGAGTATCGCCGTGTCCGTGTTGCCGGGCAAAGAAACTCCCGCCAAGGTAATCTCAAAACCCGTCACCCACCGCACGCTGGTGGCGAACGAGTCGATGTGAATGCGGTCCCGGCTGCGCGTGAGCGTGCCGTCGATGTCGAAGAGATAGGCATCCTGCCCGTCCCAGACAAAATCCGGTTTGACGACGACGCGAGCTTCCCGGTTGGATGGAGTGATGTGCATGTTCCGGGGCGGCGCCGCGAGGGATGATCGGCTAGGACCCCGAAAGCCCGGCCCTGGAGACCAGACGAAAGGCCCTAGCGATAGCCCTGGCGGTACGCGCTATATACAGGACGTTCGCTACGCGGCGGACGCTTGAGCCCGGCCCGCACCTCGGCCAGATCCATATCCAAATCGGCCATGGCGCGGCTCAGCGTGTTGCGGTGTATGCCCAGCTCGTCGGCGGCCTTGGACTGATTTCCCCGGTGTGCCACCAGGACGGCGCGTAAAAATTGCCTCTTGAACTCGCGCACGGCCTCCTCGTAGCGAATTCCGTTCGCGTGCATTTGCGTCACCAGGCTGTCCAGTTCTCTTTTCACGTTCACCTCTCGACCGGCTTCATTCGCATACTCTAACCGCGGCATTTCCAACTTCCGAAGTTTACTATCACGAGGGGCCGTTGTGGGGATGCATCCACCCAGGCGACTCCATTTCCAGGGTTCTGAGGCCGTCGCGCACTTTTTGGGCCAGCTCCGCCGGACTCCAATGCGTGCTCAGGTGGCAGATGCCAAAGAAGAGGCGCGGCAGCCTAGCCTCAGCCAGCCAGTGCGCCTGAGGGAAGAAAGCGACGATCACGAGAATGCCGAGCGTGACCAGTAACGCGCCTTGCACGAGGCCAAAAACTCCTCCGGCCAGCCTGTCCAGACATCCAAGGCCCATACGCCGCAGCGTCTTTGCCACTACGGCGCCGGCCAGGTTGGCCGCCACCATCACGACAATGGCGATGAAGAGGAAACCGATGGCATCGGCGATGGCCTCGATGCGCACCCAAGGCATGAGGATGGCGGCCACGCGGCCGTAGTTCCAGGCAGCCAGCAAGAGCCCCAGCAAGAGGCCTCCCAGCGAACATGCGACGCGGAAGAATCCCTGCGCCAGCCCGCCCACAGTTGCCGCCGCCAACACGATCACAATGGCCCAATCCACCCAGCCCACGGTGTGCTCCGTCTTCGCTCTAGACTCGAATGTCGCGGCCCGTCAGCCGGCGGAACGCCTCCAGATACTTGGCTTGTGTACGCTCCGCCACCTCGCCGGGCAGGCCCGGCGCGGGCGGCTGCTTGTTCCAGCGAATGGATTCCAGATAATCGCGTACATACTGCTTATCGAACGACGGCTGAGGCCCTCCCGGCTTCCACGCCGCGGCTTCCCAAAAGCGCGACGAGTCCGGCGTCAGGACTTCATCGGCAAGGATAATTCCCTCCGGCGTTCTACCGAACTCGAATT